>JALFQD010000138.1 GCA_022785265.1 Clostridium sp.
CCATGATTATCTCCAGTTTGTGTAGGTGAAGCAGATTTTATAGTATTTGATGAATCTGTTAAAAAGCTTGATGAAGAAAGTAAAGAAGAATTACCTCCTAAAGAAGAACTTCCTGTACCAAGGCTACTTAAAGAACCTAATCCTGAAGAACTTGAAGAACCAAAACCTCCAAATAAATTACTAATATCTATTTTCCCAAGAGTATCTAAAAGTCCACTTCCTAAACTTGAATTATTTGAAGAATTAGAACCATCTGAAGGGTTGTTTCCAGTACTTTCAGAAACATCAGGAATAATTTCATCTAAAGTTGATGAAAAATCAAAATCTACATTATTATTTTCAGCTACATCTATATTGATAAGACTATCTAAATTTTCTAAAAAATTTACATCAATAGTTTTATCATAATCAGCATCTACATTAAAATCAAGAAGCCCATCTAAAATATTTAAATTTCCAACAGCATTTGCAGTTGTATCTATACTTATAAGATTTTTAAATTCTTTTAAAGGGGTTATATCTGTAATTTGATTATAGCTTAAGTTTAAATCAACTATTTTAGATAAATTTTCTAAAGGACTTATGTCAATAACATTATTGTGGCTTATATTTAAGCTAACTAAATTTCCACAATACTCTAACCCTTTTAAGCTTTTTATGTTTGAATTAGAAATGTCAAGACTTGTAATAAGCTTTAATTCACCTTTAGTAAGATTACTATCTTCATTTTTACCTAATTGTATGTTTATAGCTCTTTTTAAATTTTCATCAGGAATATCTACAATTTCTTCATCATCAGAATAAGTTAAATTTTCAGTTTCAGAAATTTCTTTAGTAGCATTTTCATTTATTTCTTCTGCATAAGCTGGAATTGATAAGCTAATCATAGAAGAAGATAAAATAGTAACTATGATAAGCTTTAAAAATTTTTTATTCATAGAAAACTCCCCCTAACTATATGTATTTAATAAATATATTATATTACATTTAGGAAAAATATCAAATAATAGATTATTTTTATAAAAAAAGTATTTACAAAAATCTAAAAATGATATAAAATTATAACATAAAATCAAATTGATAATATCTAAAGGATAAACAATAATAAACTGTTGAAGAGAGAGTATGAAAACGTTAAAATAAAATTAAGAAAATATTTAAGGGGATGAAGAAAATGATTTTTATAAATGATAATGAATTAAAAATAAAAAATTTTCCTAATGGAGAAAGCTTAATAAATGATGAAGGATATAAGATAAAAAAGGAAGGCAATACAATAAGACTTAAATTTGAAGGGGATGAAGATATAACTCATTTAATTTTCCTAAAGGGATATTTAGATGAGATGAATGCAAAAGCAGATTTAATAATACCATATATGCCTTATAGTAGAATGGATAGAAAAGAAGGAGTAACTTTCTTTACATTAAAATATTTATGCAAACTTATTAATGATTTAAATTTTGAAAGTGTAACAATTTATGAGCCTCATTCTGATGTATGTACAGCACTTTTAAATAGAGTAAAAGTAGTAAATATGTCAGCAGAACTTGCAAAACAGCTTATGGAGGATTTAAAGCTTGAAAATCTTTATTTAGTTTTTCCAGATGCAGGAGCAGAAAAAAGATATTCAAAACAAATAAAATATAGCAAAATATTAACATGTAGTAAGGAAAGAGATTTTAAAACTGGAGAAATAAAAAAATTAGAGATTAATGGAGAAGTTAAAGAATGGAATTTTAATGCAATAATTGTGGATGATTTGTGTAGTAAAGGTGGAACATTTTTATTAGCAGCTGAAAAGCTAAAAACTATGGGAGCTGAAAATATTTATTTAGTTGTAACTCATTGTGAAAATACTATTTTTGATGGAGATGTTTTAAAGACAGATTTAATAAAAAAGATTTATACAACAGATAGTATTTTAAATAAAGAACATAAAAAAATTAAAGTAAAAAAGATTGTATAAAGGAGAGTAAAAATGGATATATTAGTAGTTGTAGATTATCAAAAGGATTTTGTAAATGGAGCATTAGGTTTTAAAAAGGCAGAAACTTTAGAAGAAGGAATATATAATAAAGTAAAGACTTATTTAAAAAAAGGAAATAAAGTTATTTTTACTTATGATACTCATGATGAAGATTATTTAAAAACAAGGGAAGGAATAAATCTTCCTATTCCTCATTGTTATAAGGGAACTGAAGGGCATAAATTATTTGGAAAATTACAAGAATTTCAAGAAAAAGAAAATACAATTCATATAGATAAAGGTGCTTTTGGAATAGCTCCAAAGGATATGTTAAGCTTAAAAGAAGAATTAGGAGATGTTAATAATATTGAAATATTAGGAGTTGTAACAAATATGTGTGTAATAAGCAATGTAGTTACTTTCCAAAGTACTTTCCCAAATGCAAATATAAAGGTAGATGGAAAACTTTCTGCAAGTTTTGATGATATTCTTCATAAGAAAGCATTAGATGTAATAGAAAGTCTTCAAGTAAAGGTTGAAAGGTAAACAAAAGGTATAAAAGTGGAGAGAAAAATTACATTTGTCTTTTTAAAATTGAGAAAAATTTGACAGAAATTTTTATATGTGGTAACATGAATATATTAGTTTTATTAAATTTATAGGAGGGTTTTGTTAATGAGTAAGATAGATTTTTAAATAAGCAACTGAATATTGAAATCTCTTAAATCTATATAAATTGGTAATTTATATTACAATAGATTTTAAGAATTATGCTTAGTAAAAATCTAATCACCAAAACTGAATTAAAATACTAACAAGATTATTATTTATAAAATTTCATAATTTTGAGTCTTTAGCCTTAGGTAGATTTATTTTACTTAGGGCTTTTTTGCGTTAAAATAGAGATTTTTACTGAGTAGAAAAAAGGGAGTGAAATTTTGATAAAAGTAGAAAATATAACAAAGGAATTTAAAAGTAACAAAAAATATCCAGGATTTAGGGGTGCAATAAAGTCTTTCTTTTCAACAGAATATATAATAAAAAAGGCTGTTGATGATATAAGCTTTAGTATTGAAGATGGAGAAATTGTAGGGTATATAGGAGCAAATGGAGCAGGAAAGTCAACAACTATAAAAATGATGACAGGAATTTTAACTCCAACAAGTGGGAAGATAACTGTAGATGGTCTTGTACCATATGAAAAGAGAAAAGAAAATGCAAAACATATAGGAGTTGTATTTGGACAAAAAACTCAGCTTTGGTGGGACCTTCCTCTGTCAGAAACATTTACTCTTTTAAAGGAAATTTATGAGGTGAGTGATAAAGATTTTAATGAGAGAATGGCATTTTTAAATTCAACCTTATCATTAGAGGATTTTATGCTTACTCCTGTTAGAAGTCTTTCATTAGGGCAAAGGATGAGAGCAGATATAGCAGCAGCCTTAATTCATAATCCTAAAGTGGTTTATCTTGATGAACCTACAATAGGTCTTGATGTAATGGTAAAGGAAAAGGTAAGAAATGCAATAAGAGAAATAAATAAAAAATATGGAACAACAATAATTTTAACAACTCATGATTTAAATGATATTGAAGAATTATGTTCAAGAATAATAATTATAGATAATGGGAAAAAAATATATGATGGTTCCTTAGAAGAAATAAAGTCTAGATATGGAGCAAGGACATCAATAGAGCTTCAAGTAAAGAAAAAAATTGATTTATCTAGTCTTAATTTTAAAGAAAATTTAGAAGGAGATGATTTAAATATTAAAGAGGAAAATAATAAAATAATTGCAACCTTTAATAAAAATAAGATATCTTCTTCAGAAATAATGAGTGAAATATTAACAAAGGTTGAGGTTATTGACTTTAAGGTAATAGAGACAAGCATAGAGGATATTATTAAAAAGATATATAGTGAGGGGGTTTAAATTGATGAAAAAACTAAAAACCTATATACCTTTTGCAACTAATGCATTTCAATCAGAGCTTGCCTATAAAGGAAATACAATTATGTTTTTCTGTGGTCAGGGAATATTAATTTCAGTAACATTCTTTTTATGGAAGGCAATATATAAAAGTTCTGAAAGTGCAGTTATGGAAGGATTTACATTTAATCAGATGATAGTTTATATGCTTATAGCATTTTTAACTAACCTTTTAGTATCAACAGATGTTTCTTCAAATATTTCAAGGGAAGTAAAAGATGGTTCAATAGCAATAAACCTTATAAGACCAATAAACTATAGTATGAGAATGATGTTTCAGTCTATTGGAGTTATATTTTTTAACTTTGTAATAGTATTTATACCAGCTTTTATTGTGATAACAGTAGTTTTTTACAATTTAGAAGGAAGTATAAACTTATTTAATATTTTAATGTATTTTGTAAGCTCAATTTTAAGCATGATTTTAACATTTTATTATAGTTATTGTTTTGGATTATTATCATTTAAAATAACAAATATGTGGGGATTATCACAAATAATGCAAGCAATAACAAGACTTATATCAGGAGCCTTAATTCCACTTACATTTTTCCCCGAGGTAGTAACAAAAATATTTAATTTTCTTCCTTTTAGTTCTATGGTATCAACACCTACATTAATATATTTAGGAAAACTTAACAATTTAGAACTTATAAAAGGAATTTTAATACAAGCTATATGGGTTTTAATATTTATAGGAATTTCAAAGTGGCTTTGGAATAAGCTTATAAAACAGCTTACAATCTTAGGGGGGTAAAAATGAGAAAATATATAAGATTATACTCAAAATTTTTACAACAATATATTAAATCTCTTATGGAATATAGAGTGGATTTTATTCTTGGATTAATTGGATTTATACTTGTTCAATTTGCAGGAGTAGTTTTTATAGCATTAATATTTAATAGAATACCATCATTAGATGGTTGGAGTTTTTATGAAATATTATTTATTTATGGCTTTGCTCAAATTCCTAGGGGTATAGACCATGTGTTTACAGATTACCTATGGATTTTTAGTTGGAAAACTATAGTTCGTGGAGAATTTGATAAATATTTATTAAGACCTATAAATCCATTATTTCAGGTAATTTCAGAAAGCTTTCAGCCAGATGGCTTTGGAGAGATAATAATTGGACTTATTTTAGTTATAACTTCTTCAATAAAGCTTAATTTATCATTTGGAATTTTAGATATACTTATTATGATTATTG
>JALFQD010000154.1 GCA_022785265.1 Clostridium sp.
ATTAGTTTTAATTAAAAATTTTCTTTACAATAATATTAAAACATGATACAATACTTTGGTAAACCGCTCACGGAATGGTTTTTTTATAAAACAAATTTTAGAGATTTGTACCAATAGTGGCGAGACCGTTATGAGGAGGTGTTTTTAATAATGTACGCAGTAGTTAAGACAGGTGGAAAACAATACAGAGTTCAAGAAGGAGACGTTCTTTTCGTTGAAAAGCTAGATGCTGAAGTTGATTCAACAGTTGAATTAACAGAAGTTTTAGCAGTTGGAGGAGAAACTTTAAAGGTTGGAACTCCAGTAGTTGAAGGAGCTAAGGTTACAGCTAAGGTTGTAGCTCAAGGAAAGGCTAAGAAGGTTATAGTTTTCAAGTATAAGAGAAAGAAGGACTATAGAAGAAAGAATGGTCACAGACAACCTTATACTAAGATTCAAATCGAAAAGATCGAAGCTTAATTCTTATGATAGAAGTTAAAATTAGATCTAATCAAGGAAATATTTTATCCTATGAAATAAACAGTCATGCTCTTATTAATAGAGAGGCTATAATAGCAGGAGAAGCTTATGATATGGTGTGTAATTCTGTATCAGTTTTATCTCAAAGTGCTATAATTGGTTTAGATGAAGTTTTAAAGCTTAATGTAAATTATGAAATTTCAGATGGATATCTTTCTCTAAATCTTGATGGTTTTACTAGTAAAGAAATAGAGAAGGCTCAAATTATCTTAAAAACTTTTGAGAAAAGCTTAGAAAGTGTAATTTTAAGCTTAGATGAAATGTTTGGGATTAAAAAACGTAAAGAATATATAACTTTATTAAAAGAGGAGGTGTAGACCATGTTATTAATGAACCTTCAATTATTCGCTCATAAGAAAGGGGTTGGTTCTTCTAAGAACGGAAGAGACTCTGAATCAAAGAGACTTGGTGTTAAATCTGCTGATGGACAATTTGTTTTAGCTGGAAATATCATAGTTAGACAAAGAGGAACTAAGATTCACCCAGGTGAAAATGTTGGAAAAGGTAAAGACGATACTCTATTTGCTAAAGTTGACGGAGTTGTTAAGTTTGAAAGAGTAGGTAAGGATAAGAAAAAAGCAAGTGTTTACCCAGTAGATGTTGAAGAAATAGCTGAATAATTTATTCTTATAATGAAGCATCCTTAAGTTTTAAGGATGCTTTTTTAAATATTTAAACAGTTTAGATGTATAAATATGTCAGTTAATATTAATAAAATCTTAAATAATATATTTTTGATAGATGATATAATAAATATACACAGATTGGGTAATACTATAAAGAAAAGAGTTTTTGTAAAAGAGAAGGTGAAGAAATGTTTATAGATAAGGCTAGAATTTTTATAAAGTCTGGTAAAGGAGGAGATGGAGCAGTTTCCTTTAGAAGAGAAAAATATGTACCTCTTGGAGGACCAGATGGTGGAGATGGAGGAAGAGGTGGAAGCATTGTATTTAAGGTAGATACAGGAATGACAACTCTTCTTGATTTCAAATATAAGAAAAAATATGTGGCAGAAGATGGAGTAAATGGTGGAACATCAAAATGTTATGGAAAAGATGGAGAAGACCTTGTTATAAATGTGCCATTAGGTACAATCATTAGAGAAGCTTCAACAAATAAAATTATTGCAGACCTTTCTCATAAAGATGAAGAATTTAAATTCTTAAAAGGTGGAAAAGGTGGAAAAGGTAATGCTAAATTTGCCACTCCAACAAGGCAAGCACCTCATTTTGCTGAACCAGGAATGCCTGGAGAAGAAATGTTTGTTATTTTAGAATTAAAGCTTCTTGCAGATGTTGGATTATTAGGTTTCCCTAATGTAGGAAAATCAACCTTTTTATCAATGACAACAGCAGCTAAGCCTAAGATAGCAAACTATCACTTTACAACAATAAGACCAAACTTAGGTGTAGTTAAACCAGAAGGAGCTCCAGCTTTTGTTATGGCAGATATTCCAGGAATAATTGAAGGTGCAGCAGAAGGTGTAGGTTTAGGTATTCAATTCCTAAGACATGTTGAAAGAACAAGACTTTTAATTCATATTGTTGATATATCAGGAATAGAAGGAAGAGACCCTTTTGAAGATTTTGTCACAATAAATGAAGAACTTAAAAAATATTCTGTAAAGCTATGGGATAGACCTCAAATAGTTGTAGCTAATAAGTGCGATATGCTTTATGATGAACAAGTATTTGAAGATTTTAAGAAAAAGGTAAATGAATTAGGTTTTGATAAAGTATATAAAATGTCAGCTGCAACAAGAGATAATGTAGATGCTGTAATAAAAGAAGCTGCAAGAATGCTTCAAGACATTCCAGTAACAGACCTTGTTATTTCTGATGAAGAAAGATACATTCCAGAAGATAAGAAATTTACTTATGAAATTAGAATTGAACCAAATGAAGAGGGTACAAACACTTATATTGTAGAAGGTTCATTTGTAGATAGATTATTAAGTGCTGTCAATGTAAATGATGCAGATTCTTTAAGATACTTCCATAAGGTATTAAATAATAAGGGAGTATTACAAGAACTTAGAGAAATGGGCATTGAAGATGGCGACATGGTTAGACTTAATGATTTTGAATTTGAATATGTATTATAGGAGTGAAAAAAATGCTAACAGGAAAAGAAAGAGCATATTTAAGAAGATTAGCTAATGATTTATCACCAATATTTCAAATTGGTAAGAATGGAATAGAAGAAACATTTTTAAAACAGGTTGAAGAAGCATTAGAAAAAAGAGAATTAATAAAAATAAAGGTATTAGAAAATAGTGGACTTGAAACAAGAGAAGCATCAGATTATATATGTAGTAAAATTGGTGCAGAAGGAATTCAAGCAATAGGAAGTAAGATTGTTTTATATAAGCAATCTAAGAAAAACCCTAAGATAGAGATACCTAGCAAATAATTATGGAAAGACTAGGAATAATGGGTGGAACCTTTGATCCTATTCATTTAGCACACATATATATAGCAGAAGAAGCAAAAAAACAGTTAAATCTTGATAAGGTTCTATTTATGCCAGCAGGAAGTCAACCACTTAAAGCAAATAAAAAGGTTACAGATGCTTTTCTAAGGCTTGAAATGGTAAAAGAAGCTATAAAGGGAATAGATTATTTTGAGGTTTCAGACTATGAAATTAAGAAAAAGGGTATGAGCTACACATATCTAACAGTAGAAAATTTTAAAGCTCCAAATAGAAAGGTGTTTTTTATTACAGGGGCAGATTGTTTGATGAGTTTAGAAATGTGGAATGAGGTTAAAAGAATTTTTGATGCTTGTGAGTTTGTAGTTTTTACAAGACCAGGCTATGATGAAGAAAAACTTGAAGCTCAAAAAGAAAAAATTGAGGAAAAGTATAATAAAAAAATAATACTTATCCATGTTAATAGCCAAAATATATCATCTACAATGATAAGAGAAAAAATAAGGGATGGAAAAAAAGTAGATAATCTTCTTTCTAAAGGTGTATTAGATGTGATAAAGAAGGAAGGTCTATATAAGGAGTGATAAAAGATGAGTTCTTTAGAAGAAGCTTATGAATATATTAAGAAAAATCTAAAAGAAAACAGATTTATACATACCTTAGGGGTAGTGCAAGAAGCAAAGAAGTTAGCTAAAATAAATGGTGTATCTGAAGAAAAAGCAGAAATGGCAGCTTTATGTCATGATATTGCAAAAAATATACCAAAAACAAAAATGATAGAGATTATGAAAGAAAACAATATAATTTTAAATGAGGATGAGAAAAATTCTCCAAGTATATGGCATAGCATATTAGGTCCTATAGTTGCTAAAAAAGAGCTTGGAATAGAAGATGAAGAAATTTTAGGTGCTATAAGATGGCATACTACAGGAAAAGAAAATATGACTAAGCTAGAAAAAATAATTTATATTGCAGATATGATTGAACCTTCAAGAGATTTTGAAGGAGTTGATGAGCTTAGAAAGGTTACACTAGAAAATTTAAACAAAGGTGTGCTTATGGGCATAAATCAAACAATTAATTTTTTAATTAAAAAAGGGAATTTAATTGATTTAAACACAATAAAAGCAAGAAACTCTTTAATAGATTAATATTTAAAGGGGATGGGTTGGATGCATGAAAAAAGAAACAATAGACCTAAAAAAAGAAGAAAAAGGACACCAAAAGAAATAGAAGCAATTAAGAGAAAAAAAGCAAGAGCTAGATGGGAAGAGGCATTAAGAGATTTTGATGGTGATGATGAATATAGAATATCAAGAGAAGAACTAAATCAAGATAAAATAAAAAGAACCTATTCTGAAAAAACTAGAAATTCTCAAAGAGTAAGAAACAAAGAACGCTCTAAAAAAAGATACCCAGAAGATTTAAGAAGTTCAAGACTTATTAAAGGGTCAAGGTATTATCAAGAGAAAAAAAGAAAAAGATTTAAAATTTCTTTAAAAAAGAAAATATTAACATTAATATGTGGAATTTTAGGACTATTTATTATTTTTATAGTTTCAAATTTAATAGGGTTCTTTGTTAAAATTCAAAATAATTGTTCTATAGAAGCTATATCTCCAGAAAAAAATCATGTAGTAAATATGTTAGTTTTAGGTCTTGATATAGGGGATGTGGATAACCAAGGAAATGAATCTATAAAAAGGACAGATACCATGCTTCTTGTAAGCTATAATCCATCAAATAAAAATACAACAATAGTATCAATACCACGAGATACATTAATTAATGAAAATGGAAATAGATATAAAATTAATGCAGCATATCCTATGGGTGGAGATTCTAAGGTAGTTTCAGTAGTTGAAGATTTACTTTCCATAGAAATTAATTATCTCATAAAGATAGATTATGAAGCTTTTAGAGGAATAATAGATGCTATTGGTGGAGTTGAAATGAAAATAGAACAGGATATGTTTTATGATGATGACGGACAAAATCTTCATATAAATTTTAAGGGAGGAACAACTGTACTATTAGATGGAAAAAAAGCTGAAGAGTTTTTTAGATGGAGAAAAAATAATGATGGTACAGGACTTGCAACAGGAGATTTAGGAAGAATAGAAAATCAACATAAATTTATAAAGAAGGTTATATCTAAGCTAAAGAGTCCATCTATTATATTTAAAACTAATAAAATTTTAAATTGTGTAGCAGAAAATATTGATACAAATATGCCAGGAAATGCGATGGTTAAATATGCATTAAAGATAGTGTGTTCAAGGATAAATATTTTAACTCTTCAAGGAGAACCTCAGATGATAGGAGGAGTATCTTATTTTGTTGTTGATGAAAATAATAATGCAGAGTTACATGAAATATTAATAGGCAATGATGCTAATATGGAAAGTGTAGTAAAACCAGAGATTAAAATTTTAGTAGAGAATGGGACTAATAGAACAGGTCTTGCAAGTAGAGCAAAAGGTCTTTTAGAAAAAGAAGGTTGGAGTTTTGTTGAAGTAGGAAATGGAGATTTAACAAGAAAGAGTATAATAATGACAAATAATAAAAGCTATGGTGAAATGATAAAAAAAACATTAGGTGATATGAAAGTAACTACTGAAATTCCAGATAAAGAAAAATATAATGGATATGATATTATTATTATATTAGGTGATAATTATAATAAATAGGAGAAGATGATGAGTACTTTAGAGAAAAAAGTTGAACAAAAGTATGATGGAATAGTAATAAGAGAATTTTTAAAAGAAGAACTTGAATTATCAAGTAGACTTATTCGAAGAGCTGCTATAGAAAAAAGAATCTTTGTTAATAAAGAAGTAGTAAGAATGAGAAAAATACTTCATACAGGAGATATTGTGGAAGTAAAACTTGAAAGAGTAGAAAGCCAAGATATTATTCCAGAAAAAATGGATCTTAATATAGTTTATGAAGATGATGATATTTTAGTATTAAATAAACCACCATATACAGTAGTTCATCCAACTAGAGGATATCCCACAGGAACTTTAGCAAATGGAATTTTATATTATTTTAATGAAACCAATCAAAATTGTATAGTAAGGCTTGTAAGTAGGCTAGATATGGATACTTCAGGGCTTATAATAATAGCTAAAAATCAATATGCACATATGGCTTTATCAAAAGAGATGCAATTAAATCATTTAGAAAAACGATATTTAGCAGTAGTACATGGACATCTTGAAAAAGAAGAAGGAACAATAGACCTTCCTATATTTAAGCCTGAAAATGAAGAATCAATATTTAAAAGAATTATTGATGAAAGAGGTCAAAGAAGTATAACTCATTATAAAGTAATAAAGAAATTTGAAGATGCTGATTTGGTAGAATGCTTATTAGAAACAGGAAGAACTCATCAAATAAGAGTGCATTTAAGCCATATAGGGCATCCTATTTACGGAGATACTTTATATGGGTATGGGCAAGATGAAAAAGAATTAATTCCAAGACAGGCTCTTCATGCATATGGATTAGATTTTAAATCACCAAGAACTAAAGAACAATTATCATTAAGAGCAGAACTTCCAAAGGATATATTAAATCTAATATATAAATTAAAAAGAAGATAGATTTATTTCTCTATCTTCTTTTTTTAGCGTCCTTAATTAATTGAATGCATCTTTTATGTTTCTTTTTGAATAATCTCTTTTTTCTTGTTAAAAGGAGGTATATAAATATTATGATTATAATAGCAACAATAATTTTTATGTAAAAAGTTAATGATGAAGCAGATTTTGAAAATATTTCTATGGAACTTTTATAATCTCTTGAAATACCACTTGCTAAATCAATGTTTTCCACTTCTTCACCATTTACTATAACTTTAGCTTTTGTTAGCATTTCTCCACGTTTAAAAGATTTTTTATCATATCCTTTAGGATTAGTAAATTCTAATTTGCTATCTAAATTTTCATCATTTTTAAGAGTATGATATACATCATTTGCTATAAGTAAAGGAACTTTTGTCCCATCTTCAAGAGTGAAAGATCCAACTTCATCTCCTTGAGTATACAATTTTACTCTCTTAAAGTTTTCAAAACCATAATCAAATATCTTTTTTACATCATCATATACTTGGTTAATATCTTCTCCACTTAAAAAAGAAGCTACAAGAGTAAGTCCATCTTTTTCAGCAGCAGCAACATTAGTAAAGCCAGCAGCTATTGTATATCCTTTTTTTGCAGCTATTGAATTTTCATAATAATATGAAGAATCTGGAAGAAGCATATAGTTATGATTACTTGTAGCAAGAATAGAATCATCAATAACACTATGTAATTCTATATAGTTTTCATTTGATATTTTTATAAAATCTTGATTTTTAATAGCTTCCTTCATAATAATAGCTAAATCTTTAGGAGTAGTTATATGTTCTTCATCTGGAAGACCACTTGGATTTTTAAAATTACTATTTACAGCTCCTATAGATTTTGCTTTTTCATTCATAAGCTTAGCAAATTTTTCACAACTTCCAGATACATATTCAGCTAAAGTTTCAGCTGCAACGTTATCAGAAGCAAGAAGAAGAATTGTTAATAATTCTCTTACAGTAAAGGTATCACCTTCACGAAGTCCAATTTTTGTACCATCTGCAAAAGGAGGATTTTTTCCTACAGTGACCTTTTCATCTAAGTTTTTAACATTTTCTAATACTACTAATGCTGTAAGAACCTTTGTTGTTGATGCTGGATAGTAATGAGTATTTTCTTCTTTAGAATATAAAACTTCACCAGTTGTAGCATCCATTAAAACTACTCCTTTAGAGTTTAAATCTGGAGGATTAGTTTCGGCATAAACTGTTTTATAATTAAAGTTAGTTAAAAATAACATAACTAACAAAATAGCATAAAAAATATATATCTTTTTTTTATTCATTTTTTTACCTTCTTTTTAATATAATTCAACAAATAATATTTTAACAAAAAAAATAATAGAATGCTATACAAAATTAAAATTTACATGTATATGGATAATAATATTTTTTTTGGAAATAATACATAATGTATCATATATTTTAAAGAGGTATATTTATGAAAAAGTATTACAAAACAATAGGCACTATAATAATAGGAGTAATTATATTTTTATTTTTTATAATATCTTATTTTTCAGGAGGAAGTTCTGAACTTAATAAAAATAATAATGAAAATATATTTGTTGAAGAAAACGAATCTATGGAAGTTATAACTAAAAAAGAAGAAAAAGAAATTGTAAAAATTGTAGTAGATATTAAAGGAGAAATAAAAAATCCAAATATATATTGGCTTGAAGAAGGTTGTATAATTGAAGATTTAATAAATATAGCAGGTGGAATAACAGAAGAAGGAGATTTAAGTAAAATAAATAGAGCACAAAAACTTAATGACCATGAAGTTGTAATAATTCCTAACATTAATGATAAAGAAAGTGAAATAGAAAATATAATACCATCAAGTAATGATAAAAATAAGGTAAATATAAATACTGCATCAATTAATGAATTAGATACTCTTTCTGGCATAGGGCCTTCAAAGGCAGAGGCAATAATAAAGTATAGAGAAGAAAATGGAACATTTAAATCTATTGAAGAAATAAAAAATGTAACTGGAATTGGGGAAGCATTATTTGAAAAGTTTAAAGAAAATATTACAATCTAAAATAATGGCTAAATATTATTTCACATTTAAAAAATTAATGCTATAATTAATAAGTGTTAGGTGAAACTTTTCATATACAATGATTTAAGGAGGGTCATATGTCAAAAAAAATAATCTCAGCTTTATTAATAGGAATTCTTTCAGTAACATCACTTACTGGATGCTCTAATAAAGATGAGAAAGATAATAAAGAAACTACAACAGCAACTAATAGTGAAAATAAGTATGACAATCTTACTGGAGAATGGGCTACAGATTTAACACTAGATGAATTAAAAGAAAGTTATGCGTCTCTTTTAAGTCAAGTAGAAGAAAAAAATAGATACTATGGTCTAGAGTATGAACTGAAAGAGGATGTTCAAGAAACAAAAGAGGAATTAGTAAATGAAAATTATATGTACTTAGTAAATGAAAATGCCGAAAAAAATCGTCTTGAAAGTGCATACTTTGGGATGAAAACTTATGGTGAGGATTTGTCTAAAGGACAAATAATAATGAAAATTGTCTTGAACTTTGATGGGGAAAGAGCATTAAATGAAGAAAATTTTGATTTTGGAGAAACTTCATTAGCAAAATATTCTTCAATAATGACAAAAGAAGAAGAGAGAGACTATGAAATAATCAATGAGCAGATTATAGAAAAATTAAAAAGCAAAAAAGGTGAAGGGGTAGTAGTAAATGATATAAATGGACTATATGAAGAATTTGTTGTTTCAAAAGATTATATAGTTTACATATTGGAAACTAAAAAGTTTGATTTTACTACTAAAAAAGATGGTAACATTACTGAAACAGATACAGTTACTGACAATGATGTAAATAATGATTAACTTTAAATTTTTTTGGTATAGATTTTAAGGAGGAGAAGGGTTTTGTTAAAGAGATTAGTAGCAAGTATTTTAGATGAGGTATTAGCAGTAGTAATGGGATTAGTATTATTACTTGTATTTGAAGGAATATTAAGATTAATAGGATTCCAAATGGTTAAGGCATATTGGGCAACTTTTGGAGTGATAGCTTTAGCTATAGCTAACATAGTTTATTTCTCAATTGGAGAAAAAAGCATTGGAAAGAAGGCTTTAAACATATAAGATAATATAAATTCAGGAGCAATTAATGAAAAAAGGCAGCGAAATAGTAGTAAAAATAGAAAAGACAGAATTTCCATCTATAGGAATTGGAAAAGAAGGAGACAGAAAAATATATGTAAAAAATTCTTTTCCAGGTCAAGTTATAAAAGGAAGAGTCAAGAAAAAAA
This sequence comes from Clostridium sp., assembly GCA_022785265.1. Classification (GTDB taxonomy): domain Bacteria; phylum Bacillota; class Clostridia; order Clostridiales; family Clostridiaceae; genus Clostridium. Next base: position 9,883 of record JALFQD010000154.1, read on the forward strand.
AGGCTGACTATGCAGAAGTAAAGATGCTAGAAGTGGAAGAGAAAGCAGAGTATGAAGTTGAAGCAAGATGTCCTGTTTTTGGAATATGTGGAGGATGTTCATCTCAAAATCTTACCTATGAAAAGCAGCTTGAATTATTAGGTGATGAAGTAAAGGAATTATTTGATAATGCTGGGGTTACAACTGGTGAATATGAAGGAGTAACAGGAAGTAAATTTCAATGGGAATATAGAAATAAGATGGAATTTACCTTTGGAGATATGGAAAAAGGTGGAGAACTTACCCTAGGAATGCATATGAAAAATAAATCCTTTGGAATTATAAATGTAGATAAATGCCAAATAGTAGATGAAGATTTTAGAAAAATAATTTCACTAACTATAGAGTATTTTAGAAAACAAAATTTGCCTTATTATAAGGTAATGAAGAGAGAAGGATACCTAAGGCATCTTGTTATAAGAAAAGCTAAAAATACAGGAGAAATATTAGTAAATTTAGTAACAACAACACAAATAGATTTTGACCTAACAGAATATAAAGAAATAATAAAAAATGCAGAATATCAAGGAAAAATGGTATCTATATTACATACTGAAAATAATTCTTTTTCGGATGCCGTAATACCAGAAAAAGTAAATTTACTATATGGAAAAAATTATATACAAGAAGAACTTC
>JALFQD010000160.1 GCA_022785265.1 Clostridium sp.
ATATTGCTATGTTTCTGATATCTATGATACCAGATTAGCATATTTAGTGCAACGTTTTAGTAATAATTGTTCGCCTAAATTTACTGATCAGGAGGTAATAACAATCTATTTATGGGCAACTTTACAAAAACAATATACTAAAAAGGATGTATACAAATATGCTATAAATCATTTAAATGAATACTTTCCAAACATACCAAGTTATCAGGCTTTTAATAATAGACTTAATAACTTGCATGAAGTATTTAGAGAATTAGCTTCTATCTTATCATCAAGCTTTACAAAAAAGTATTCAGTAATTACTGAAAATATAGTAGATTCTTTTCCGATAGCATTAGCTAAAGACAAAAGAGCTTTTAGAGGAAAAGTTGCACCAGAACTTTGTAACAAAGGTTATTGTGCAACAAAAGATTTCCATTATTATGGATGTAAACTTCATGTTATTGCAAATGTAAGACCTAAAACTACTCCTTATCCAGAATATGCTTTATTAACACAGGCATCAGTTCATGACTTGGAAGCAGTAAAAGAACTATTTTTAAATTTTGAAAATCGAAAAATATATGCAGATAGAGCTTATTCAGATTTTGAATTAAATACATTAGCAAATGCTAATGGAACGGTTATTTTAACCCCATATAAGCGAAAACGTGGAGAAAAAATAATTGATTCAGCTGACTCTTTGTTTTCAACAGCAATAAGTAAAATAAGGCAACCTATTGAATCATTATTTAATCAAATTGATGAAAAAGTAAAAATACAAAATGCTTCAAAAGTTAGATCTTTAAAAGGAGTTCTTACTCATGTTTGGGGTAAATTAACAGCGTTTATGTTAGTATTTAGTAAAATTTTTGTAATATAACAATCTATTTCTTTATTAAACATATAAATTATTTTCAGAATTTTTTTGAAATTTAATTCTTGATTCGCATTAAAAAGAGAAATTTCATATGTAGATAATAACTCACAGTTATGCAATTTGTTTGATGGATTAAATAACAAAATGTCAAATAATGAACTTCCTCAGGTAATCTTGTCAACACTTAGTGAATCAGTAGATAGTGTTGTACAACGTAAGAATATTAATGGGGGTGAAAAGGTTGCACAAATTGCTAGCAAGGTTTCTCCTTTAGATAATCTAAGAAAATATACTCCTAATTGGCTGATTATTTTTGTTAATATAGGCTTTCCTGTAATTGTAGGAATAGGTCTTTTATTATTTTTCTTTTTTTCTGGAGCACATTTGGAATTCGTTTCAAATACAACTAATGCAATAGCTACATTTTTGTTTCGTGTATTATGTGTAGTTATAGGATTTGGTATTGGTTTTGTGATTTTAGGAGTTATAAGCAAAGGTAAAGTTGCAGTAGCAGTAATAGGAGGAATAATAGGAGGAATAATAGGACTATCAATTTCAGCTAATTTGTCAGTAAAATTACCATATGGATTTACAAATGCTATTGAGTGGATTGTAAAAACAATTATATGTGTAGCTGTAGGAATTGGATTGTATTGTCTAAATACCAATACAGATGTTGGAAACGCTTTGGTTAATATTGGAATGAAGTTGAGTTTTGTGAAAAAATCAGCACTTGCTAAGCAAGGATGTATGATTCAAAAGAATGCAGATAGTTACTATGTGTTGTTAAAATATAGAGAAATAATAAATTACATAGTTGAAAATGATAAACAAAATCAGAGTAATTATTTGAATTCGGAGTTAACAAGGCTTCAGTCAGAAAAAGAGAGTGCAGTAGCCACATTAGATACTAAACTCAATAAAGAAATAGAAAGAAAGATTGTAAGTGAAAAAGTAGCAGCAGATGAAAGTAAAAAACTACTTGTTAAGTTACAACATGATATTGAGGAATGCGATAAAGAGTATTTAGTTAAATCAGCAGAATTTGATCAAAAAATTGATAAAAGTGAAAAAAATTTTAACAAAAAGATAAATGAAGTTTTAGTTGAAATCACAAAGAAAAATTCTGAATTTGAATCTGATTTAAAAGTTATTCATGATATATTTGACAGAATAAATAATAATACAGTTGGTTTTGATGAATCTAAAGGCGTATTATCAAACTATATTTATTTGTTTAATGAAAATTCTTCTGATGATCCAAAGAGTTTAGTTTCAATAAAACATGATAAGAAACCAATAGTATTTTTGTATGACATAGAGGATTCTACAAATATATCAGCAGCATTGTTTGAATTTATGAAAGCTGTATTAGCTGGATTTTTAACAATTAATGCAAATGATGCGTTTGATGTTATTGTTACTGATCCTGTCTCAAAAGCAAGAAAATTTGA
>JALFQD010000379.1 GCA_022785265.1 Clostridium sp.
TTATATATTTTGAAAACTGTGGATAACTTGCTAAGTTAATAATAAAGCTTAATAAAAGAAACAAGTTTAAGAATTTCCTTTCATTCAGTTAGAAAGTTTTACTTGTTATTTTGCGTTGACTTGGAGCTTGTCGACGGAAAAAGCAAAATAATAATTAAAACTTTTTTATTATAAAGATACATTATTTGTTGATTTATAGATAACTTATCAAGCAATAATAAAGCTAAAGACATAAGTTTAGGAATTTCTTTTCTTTTAATTAGAAAGTGTCAATTATCACTTTTTATTGAACTTGAGTTTGTTTATTAAAAGAAATAATTGACACTTTTTAAATTATAAGTAAATTATGTTGGCTATTTTTGATTTTTTTATTTGTTAAGTAATTCGTTTAAGACAGTATCAATATCATCAATTGTCCAACCTTTACCTTTGACTTTAGTAAAGTTTATAGTAACATTTTTTAAAGCTTCATCATTAACAAGAAGTGACTTATTTTCGTCAAGGCTAATGAAGTATACCTTAAATTCTACTGAACATGTTTTATGTGTACTATCAACTTTATTTATTTCTTTAATATTATAATCATTTATTTTAACTGAATCTAATGTTTCTTCTGTAATATTAATATTAGAATTTCCTAGATTTTCTAATTGAGTTATATTTACATCATTAAAAGCACGTTCAAATTTTCTTATATTATTTCTTGTAGTATCAATGCTTATTGAAACAATAAATACAAGAGAAATAACAATAGCAGTAATTCCTATTTTTATAAGAGCATTAGTTTTTTCTTTTAAATGAAAAACATAATTTTTTTTGTATAAGAAATAAAAATATAATGCTGATATAGCAATTGATAAAATGTAATTTGCAGCTAAGCTAGAGCTAAAACCATATTTAAGTATTTGAGTTAATAATGTTAATAAGGTAAATAAGTAATAAGTGTATATTGCAAAAGTTTTTCCAAGACATATAAGTATTAAAGAAATTATAATTAATACTGATAATAAAAGATATATGATTAATTCTGCTTTTGTAAAAAGAATACTTGATATATCTTCTGAATAAATAAATGTCATTAAAGTTGTAAATGCTCTAAGAAAAGGAAATATTCCTAATAATAATGATAAGACAGGAATAGCAATACCTATTTGTTCTTTTGGTAAGTTTTTATTATTTTTCATAAGTTTAAATATACCTCCATAATATTAAAATAAAGTAATAGTATAAGTATATCTAATAAAAATGAGAAAGTAAATAATATAAATTTTCTGAAAATTTATATTATTTAGAAGGAAAAAAGAGAAAAAAGTAGAATATATATAATATAATCATATTAAGGGGAGATGCTACTATGAAAAGAAAAGTGTTAGTACCAATAGATGGAACAGAAAGAAGTAAACGTTCATTAGAATTTATAAAAAGCATATTTCCTAGTGACAAGGTAGAATTAATTATAATGAATGTTAAGGAATTAGTATTTATCAATGGTATGATAATAGCTGATGAATTAACAGCTGCAAAAGAGATGGGAGACAGGATATTAAATGAAGCATTAAAAGAAGTACCAGGATATAAAGCAGAAACTTATTTTACCTTTGGATATCCAGGAGATGAAATCGTTAAAAAGGCTAAAGAAGATGATATTGATATAATAGTTATGACTAAATCAACTAGAAAAGGATTAACTAGAATGATAGGTTCTGTAACAATAAACGTAGTAAAACATGCAAAATGTTCTGTAATGATAGTTCCAGAATAAAATTTTATAATAATGAAAAAGGTTAGTAAACAGAAGAAAGTTGTAAACAATATTTAATAAAGTTTACAACTTTCTTTTTTTTTATTTTATAGGAAATTATATATTTTGAAAACTGTAGATAACTTGCTAAGTTAATAATAAAGATTAATAAAAGAAACAAGTTTAAGAATTTCCTTTCATTTTGTTAGAAAGTTTTAATTATTATTTTGTGTTGACTTGGAGCTTGTCGACGGAAAAAGCAAAATAATAATTAAAACTTTTTTATTCATTAGAAACTTCTTTTTCTATTTCATTGAAGATTTCTTGAACAGTAGTAATTTTATTAATTTTATAAACATTTTCGCCACAGAAAATCAATCCATTATCTAAATCACCTTTTACAGCATTTATAAGTGCTTTGGTTATACAATAAGGAGTATTTGCAGGATTACATGGTTCTAAGCAGTTAAAGCATTTTTCCACTTTTATATTTTCTTTTTTAGTTTTTTCTACAAATGGATTAAGTAAAGCTCTTCCTGGCATTCCTACTGGACTTTTAACTATAGTTATATCTTCTTTTTTAGCATTGACATAAGCTTCTTTGAATTCGATAGAAGCATCGCATTCTTCAGTTGCTATAAATCTAGTTGCCATTTGAACTCCACTAGCTCCAAGCTTAAGGTACTTTGCCATATCCTTTCCATCAAAAACTCCACCTGCTACAATAACAGGAATATCTTTAGAATATTTTTCTCTATATTTTTTAACTTCTTCTATTATAGAAACAATTGTTTCATCAAAGTTTTCTTGTTCAACTTGCAATTTATCAGCATGAAATCCTAAATGTCCACCAGCCTTTGGACCTTCAATAACCACCATATCAGCAGTTGTATTATCATGCTTATCCCATAATTTTAAAATAACTTTGGCAGCTTTTAATGAAGAAACTATTGGTGCTATTTTTACCTTTGAGCCCTTTACAAGCTTTGGAAGAGCAGTAGGAAGACCAGCACCAGAAATAATTATATCAATTCCAGCTTCAATTGCAGTTTTTACATAATCAGCATAATAGGTTGAAGCAACCATGATATTCATTCCTAAAATTCCATTCTTACACTTTTCTTTTGCAATAGCAATTTCTTTTTTTATTGCTTTTATATTACAAAGAAATGAATTATTTTCAAATCCTTCTTCCTTAAAACCTATTTGAGCAGAAGAAATAACACCAATTCCCCCAGCATTAGTTACAGCAGAAGCTAACCCTGATAAAGAAACTCCTACACCCATTCCACCTTGAAGAATTGGAACTTTTACAGAAATATCATCAATTTTTAATGGTTTTATGTTCATTATTTATCATCCTCACTTTTTACTTTATAGGAATTTTTTAACAAATAAATTTATTTAATAGATGCAAATTATTACCTTATGTTGATTTAAAGTCTTTAGATGGGAAGGTAATAATTTTGCATTTAATTTGATAGTAAAATATTTTGATTATCAAATAAATGTATATTTTAATTATAAAGTATAATTATTTAATATACAATAAACTAAAAAAAATAGTTTGTATAATTTTACAGAGCAAAAATGTAAATTTATTTATCATTATAGAATTGATAATATGGTATAATTTATATGTTAAAAAGTTTTATTATAATTTTGGTAACGTTTCTAATGTCAAAGGGGTGAATGTTTATGAATTTGAATAATGATAAATATAATAATACCATCATGCAATATTTTGAATGGTACTATAAAAATGATGGTTCACTTTGGAAGACTTTAAAAAAAGATGCTTCTCATTTAAAGAAACTTGGAATAACTGCTTTATGGCTACCACCTGCATATAAAGGAGCAAATGGAATTAATGATGTGGGATATGGAGTTTATGATTTATATGACTTAGGTGAATTTAATCAAAAAGGAACGATAAAAACAAAATATGGTTCTAAGGAAGAATATATATCTGCCATAGAGCAATGTCATAAAAATAATATTATGATTTATGGTGATATTGTTTTTAATCATAGGTCAGGTGGAGATACTACTGAACTTATAGAAGTAGTGCCTGTTGATGAAAATGATAGAACAAAAACTATTGGAGATAAGAAGATAATAGAAAGCTTTACTATATTTAATTTTCCAGGCAGAAATGGAAAGTATTCTTCTTATACTTTAAACTCAAAGGATTTTGATGGAGTAGATTATGATAATCTTAAAAAAGAGAATGGAATATTTAAGTTTAGTGGCAAAGAATGGGAAGATGTAGATAAAGAAAAGGGAAATTATGACTTTCTTATGGGTTGTGATTTAGATATGGATAATGAGGAACTTTGTTATGAATTAAATAAATGGGGAGTATGGTATGTTGAACAAACAGGAATAGATGGAGTAAGATTAGATGCAATAAAGCACATAAAATTTACTTTTTTTAATGAATGGCTTTATTTTGTAAGAAAAGCAACTGGAAAGGAACTTCCTGCCATAGGAGAATATTGGTCTGGAGATTTAAATGCCTTAATAAATTATCTTAATGTTTCTAATAATATAATGTCACTATTTGATGTTCCACTTCATTATAATTTTATGATTGCAAGTAGAATAGGAAATCAATATGACATGAGATATTTAGATAATAATACGCTTGTAAAATATGATGGTTCAAAAGCAATAACCTTTGTTGATAATCATGATACAGAACCCGGACAAGCTTTAGAATCTTGGATAGAACCATGGTTTAAAATGTTAGCATATACTTTTATATTAACAAGAGAGCAAGGAGAGCCATGTGTATTTTATGGAGATTACTATGGTATTCCATCAAAAGAAATTAATGGTTTTAAGGAACAATTAGATATACTTTTACAAGTTAGAAAAAAATATGCATATGGGGTTCAGCATGAATATTTAGACCACAGAAACTTAATTGGATGGACAAGGGAAGGAGATAAAAAACATAAAAATTCAGCCTTAGCTGCCTTAATTACTAATGGATATGGTGGAACTAAGAGAATGTATGTTGGAAAAAACTTTAGTGAAACATATTTTTATGATATAACAGGCAATATTAATGAGCATGTATTAATTGATAATGAAGGTTATGGATATTTTTCGGTTAGAGATGGTTCTTATTCTGTGTGGGTGTTGAATGAAGAGAGTATGAAACAAAAGAAGGAAAGATTAAAACTTAAAAAACAAAGAATAAGAGAAGAGAAAGCAAAAGAAAGGGTAAGATTAAGAGAAGAAAGAGAAAGAAAAAAAGAAGAAAAAGCTTTAGAAAAAAATAATTAAAAAAATAAAAAATAATGTATATTATTATCCTACTAGGGCAATATAATAGTGTAAGTTAATTCAATAAATAATTATTAATTAACTTAAGAATATACCATAAACCGAGGAGGGATCGTTATGTCAAACAAAGCATTAGTTCCAGAATCTAAGAATGGATTAAGTAAGTTCAAGAATGAGGTAGCTCAAGAACTAGGAGTACCATTTAAAGACTACAATGGAGATTTATCAGCGAGACAATGTGGTTCCGTTGGAGGAGAAATGGTAAAAAGAATGGTAGAACAATACGAAAATTCTATAAAGTAATTATTCAAAAATACCATCTTGAATAATTCTTGTATGGTTTCACCAGAAGAATTACTTTTTAGATTTTTACACCATTCAAAATAAGAGGATGACATTTTTGCCATCCTCTTTACTATAAAAATCTCTTATTTTATAAATCTTACACTCTATTTAATTGTTTTAAATTCAAAGCCTTTATCTTTAAAATATTCAATTATTCCAGGAAGAGATTTAACAGTTTCTTCTTTTCCATAGGTATCATGCATTAAAACAACAACACTATCAGCATCAGGACCAAGAGCATCAGTATTTTTCTTTAAACATTCAACTAAGCCATTGGCATCTTTTTTTGCACCTTGAGCATCCTCATTTAAAGTATTCCAGTCAATTATTGCATACCCTTTTTCATCTAATATTGGTCTTATTCCAGTTCTTCCTTCCCAACTCCAATATCCTCCAGGAAATCTTATAACTCTTGTATCAAAATCATCTCCAAGAACCTTTTTAATACGCTCAGTACATTTATTAATATCAGCCATGAAATTATCAGGATTAATAGTTCTACCTGGATATAAATAATTATAATCGTGACTATAAGAATGATTTCCTATAGCATGTCCATCGCTAGCTATACGTTTTAAAATATTTTCAGCAGTTTCCCCTTCTTCAAGAGATTTTCCAAGAATAAAGAAAGTAGCTTTTATATTGTACTTGTCCAAAACATCCAAAACTTGAGGTGTATTTGTAGTTGAAGGACCATCATCAAAAGTTAGATAAACAACTTTTTTTCCATCAGTTCTAACAGGATATTTTTTTGTTCCTTTTAATAATCCATCTAAGTTTGCAAAAACTTCTAATGCATCTTCAGCATTAGGGTCATCTTCTAATTTTAGATATAGACCTTGTCCTTTAGAAGTAGTTGTTAAGTTTTCTTTGTTAGTTAAAATAGATGAAGTAGATGAAGTAGATGAAGTAGCTGTTGAAGTTTCTTCAGAACCCTTAGCAGATAATTTAATATCTTTATTATGGAAGAAAACTTTAGATATAACTATACCAAGAACTAATATAATTAATATAGAACCACATAAAGTAACAATTCTTCTTCTTCTTATAATTTTAGCCATATGCTTTTTTCTTCTTTCATTTGATAAATTACAATTTCCCATTTTATTCTCCTTATAAAATAAACTTTCTCATATATATATTAACATTTAAATATTAATATTACACAAAAATTATTATTACAATTTTGTTATCTTTATGGGAAAAAATACAAAAAGCAATATAAGACACTAACTTTATTTTTAATGTAAAATATGATAAAATCAGAACAAAATTTTGTGGAGGATTTTAGGTATGAGAAGGGTAAAAATAGTTCACACAGCAGACCTTCATTTTGATACTCCTTTTAATGAAGTAGATGAAAAACAAAGATTAATAAATAAAGAGGAATTAAAAGAAGTATTTAAAAATATAATTAATTTTTGTAAAGAAAAGTATGTGGATATTTTGCTTTTAGCTGGTGATATATTTGATAATTTAACTTTAAGTAGAGAAACAATATATTTTATAGAAAATGTTTTTAATGATATAAAAGAAACTAGAGTATTTATAAGTCCAGGAAATCATGACCCATATGATAATAATTCATTTTATAAATTAATAAAATGGCCAGAAAATGTGCATATTTTTAAAGGAAGTTTAGAAAAGGTTTATATAGAAGAATTAAAAACTAATGTATGGGGTGCCGCTTTTAATGGAAAGTATGTTAGAAAATCTATTTTAAAAGGATTTTCTCAAAACGATGAAGAAATAAATATAATGGTTATTCATGGAGAATTATCAAGTTCAGAAGAAGGAAATGAATATAATCCAATAACATTAAGTAATATAAGAGAAAGTGGCATGGATTATATTGCCTTAGGTCATAGACATAATTTTAGTGGAGTATTAAAAGAAGGAAGTACATTTTATAGCTATAGTGGATGTCCACAAGGAAGAGGCTTTGATGAAACAGGTGATAAAGGAATTGTTTATGGATACATTGCTAAGGGCGTTGTAGAATTAAATTTTATAAAAACCTGTAAAAGAAATTATGAAGAAGTTTATGTGGATATAAGTAATTTATTTGGATATGAAGAAATAAGAGAAAAAATATTGGAGTCTATAAAAGAAGAAGATAGGAAAAATAATTTATATAAGATAATTTTAAAAGGTGAAGTT
>JALFQD010000196.1 GCA_022785265.1 Clostridium sp.
ACGTTGTGCAAAATGCTTTGTACATAATGAACCATTTGCTCTTCTTTTAAGTGATGTAATAATGTATAATGAAAAAACTCCTGTAATGAAGCAACTTATGAACTGTTATGAGGAGTATGGTACAACAATTTTAGGAGTTCAGGATATTCCAATAGAAAAAACAAATGAGTATGGAATAGTAAGTGGAATTAATATAGATAATAAGGTGATGAAGGTAAAGGGAGTGATAGAAAAGCCTCTTCCAGAAGAATCACCATCCAATATAGCTATAATGGGAAGATATATAATTACTCCAGAAATATTCAATATATTAGAAAATCAGAAACTAGGTAAAGACAATGAAATACATCTTACTACTGCATTACAAAAATTAATTTCAAAAGAAGCAATATATGCATATGAAATTGATGGAAAAGGATATAGAGTTGGAGGAAAGTTAGGATATTTAAAAGCTACTGTTGAGTTTGCATTAAGAAATGAAAAAATTAAAGATAGTTTTATAGAATATTTAGAAACATTAGGCTTTTAAATATTAGCAAGTGATAGAGTAAAACTCTCTTACTAGGACACTAAATGTCCCAAAAGTTACTAGTGACAATAATAATATAAGCTATATTCAAAAGAGTATGGCTTTTTATTTTGAAAAGAAATATTTTCAGAAAGTTTCAATGAGTTCATTTTACATAAATAAGATAATACTATATAATTATAGTGTTGATTGATAATGTAATAAAATTATAAAGGTCTATTGTAAGTAATATAATACCAATAACATTTAAGTGTTTGAAGAGATTTCATGTACTTTTTATTGATATAGTATCATAAAAAAAGGGGAATAAAAATGAACAAACAAAAAATAACATTGATTGTTCCATGTTATAATGAAGAATCTGCGTTACCAATATTTTACAAAGAAGTATGTAAAGTAGCAAAAGAAATGAATAATGAAGATTTTGAATTTATCTTTATAGATGATGGTTCTTCTGATGGGACTCTTAAATATTTAAAAAAAATAGCAGAAAATGATACAAGAGTAGTATATATATCTTTTTCAAGAAATTTTGGAAAAGAAGCTGCTATGTATGCAGGTTTAAGTCATTCAAAGGGAGATTGGGTAGCTATATTAGATGCAGATATGCAAGACCCACCATCTTTATTACCTAAGATGTATGAATATGTTTCATCAGGAGAATATGATAGTGTAGCTACAAGAAGAATAAGTAGAAAAGGGGAACCTAAAATTAGGTCATTTTTTGCAAAATTGTTTTACAAAATAATAAATAAAATTTCAGATGCAGATATAGTTGATGGAGCAAGAGACTTTAGATTAATGTCTAGAAAAATGGTTGATTCAATTATAAGCATGAGTGAGTATAATAGATTTTCTAAAGGAATATTTGGATGGATTGGATTTAAAACAAAATGGTTACCTTATGAAAATATAGAGCGTGTAGCTGGTGAAACAAAGTGGTCTTTTTGGAAGTTATTTAAATATTCTTTAGAGGGAATAATAGATTTTTCAACAATGCCACTTGTAATATCTTCAGTTATAGGAATATTATTTTGTATTTTATCTATGTTTGTAATTATATTTTTAATTATTAGGAAACTTGTTTATGGAGATCCAGTACAAGGATGGGCTTCACTAGCATGTATTATTATTTTTGTAAGTGGAATACAATTATTTTGCATAGGTATTATGGGGCAATATCTAGCAAAAACATATTTAGAAAGCAAAAAAAGACCTATATATATTATTAGAGAAACTAATAATAGTGATTTAAATGAAAAATAAAAAAATGATTTTAGGAGATATAAATTGAGATTAATATATGTTATAGATAAATATAAAGAAATTATTATGTATTTAGTTTTTGGAATATTAACAACTGTTATAAATATAATATCATATTTTTTGTTCTCTAATGTATTAGGATTTAATAAAATGCTTAGTAATGTAATTGCTTGGATATTATCTGTTTTATTTGCATACATAACAAATAAGTTATTTGTATTTAAGAGTAAAGAATATGGATTTAATAAATTAAAAAAAGAAATAACTTCATTCTTTTCTGTTAGAGTATTTTCTTTGTTGGTTGATATGTTTATAATGTGGCTAGGAATTAACATTTTAAATATAAATGATATGGTTATAAAAATTATTTCTAATGTAATTGTAGTATTAATAAACTACATATTTAGTAAAATTCTGGTTTTTAAAAGTAATTGATAAAGCCAAGCTTTTTAATTATTTTATTTGATGAGGATAAAATGATAAGAAAATAGAAGGAGATAAAAGGTTATATGAAAATAAATGCATTAATATTCATAGAAAAAATGAAAAAAACCTCAGTTATTAATAATGCTATTTGTTTATTTAGTTTATTTATGATAGTAACATTTTGTTTTTGTGGTTATGTTTATTATGAAAACAAAAAAATAATAAAAATTGATTTATGTGAATATGAAAATGCAACTAATCTAGTTGAAGTTAAAATAAACAAAGTAAATAAAAGTGATAGTGATATTAATATATATGCAAGTGTTAATAAAGAAAATGATAATATAGGAATATGTAATGCATATATATCATTAGAAGATGTTAATACAGGTAATACATTTATTATTAATACTCGATATGATGAAATGTTTGAAGCTAATAATAATGAGTGGCTTGATTTAATAGCTCGTTGTAAGAAGAATATGTTACTTGATGGACATGAATATAATGTATATATAATATTGCAAGATAGTAACTGTAAGAAATATATTAAGACTGAAGAGGTACTAAAATGTTAGATATTAAAAAAAAATTATACAAAATGTTAAGCAATAAATATTTGCCTATTATATTTATTACTATTTTATTTGCATTTGTGCATATTTCATTAAAACAATTAGCTGATGATATTTGGTTTAGGGATATCATTAGTAATAAATCTTTAATATCTTATATAACTATGAGGTATAATACATGGACAAGTAGGCTTATAATTGAAACTTGTTTAACAAGTATACTTTCAATTGGATTTTGGTTATGGAAGATAATGGACGTAATTATTATTGATATTTTGTATATATCATTTTCAAAGTTATTTAATAGAGAAAAAAATATATATGTAAATTGGGCTATAGCACTTCTTATAATACTATATAATTTTAAAGAAATGTCTTCAGCTGGCTGGGCTGCTACTACATTAAATTATATATGGCCTTTATCTTTAGGACTTTTTTCATTAATATGTTTTAAAAAGCTTTATTATAATGAGCATATTAGGATAATAGAATATATTTTATATTTTTTATCTTTATTATATGCTACAAACCAAGAACAGATGTGCATAATATTACTAGGGGTATCATTAATATTTACTTTTTATTATATTTTTACTAAAAATAAAAAATTAATAATTCCTTTAATATTTACTATTTTTTGCATAGGCTCACTTGTATTTATTTTTACAACTCCAGGTAATAATTTAAGAAAAATTCAAGAAATAAAGACATGGTTTTCAGGTTATGGTTTGCTTACATTTACAGATAAAGTAATAATTAGTATAACCTCAACAATTGGTGAATATTTATTTTCTTTAAATAAAATATTTATTTTATTTATGATAATTCTTCTGTTTGCTATATATTTAAAATATAAGAAAACATGGCTTATGATTTTTCCTTCAATACCAATAGGAGTTTATTTATTAAGTAATATACTTCCTTGGCTTAAAGATAAAAAAATTAAAGTGGGTATTCTATATGACTTCATCCCTATAAATAATATGAATTTTGATAAAATAGAAGCATATATTCCATTTATTATTTGTGTTTTAATTATTTTGAGCTTATTAGTATCTATTTATTTAATATTTGGAAATACAAAAGATTCATTATTTTGTATGTTTATATTAACAATAGGTATTTTATCAAGAATGGCTATGGTATTTTCACCTACTTTATATGCATCTGGAGGAAGAACATTTATTTTTCTTGATTTTAGTATGATAATAGTTATTATAATGATTATAAAAAATATAAAAAGGTATACTAAGTACCCAGAAAATTATTAGTGATAAGCATGATATAAGCTATATTCGAAAGAGTATAGCTTTTTGTTTTGAAAAAAATATTTTCAGAAAACTTCAAAAATTAATTTTATTATATTTACGTGTTGTGCTAGTTAAAATTTAATAAAAAAACTCTAACAATATTCAATCATCTCAATTAAAATATAATTAACAACAAAACAAAATAAGGAGATGATAAAAATGTTAGAGTTCACTTATTATAATACCGAAAAAATTAATGATTTAAAAGACCTTTTTACTATTATTTTTGTTTTAGTTGATGATGTTTATAATGAAATTATTCCATCTAATATAAAAAATAGAAGAAATATTTCAGATAGTAAATTATCTGATTCAGAAATAATCTCAATAAGCATCGTCGGCGAAGCCATTACGATTGATTCTGAAAAAGCATGGTTCTTTTTTGTGAAAAAAAATTTTAAAGATTTGTTTCCTAACATTGGCGATAGAACAAGGTTTAATAGGACTAAACGTAACTTATTCATGGTAATTAAGGAAATTCAAAAATATTTTTCAAACCTACCTATGTTTTTGAATGATGATATTAGAATAATTGATAGTATGCCAATACCAGTTTGTAAGTTTGCACGTTCTTACTTTAATAAATCATTTAAGGATATTTCTTCATATGGTTATTGTGCTTCAAAGAAAGAAACATATTTTGGCTTGAAACTACATGCTTTAATTACTACAAGTGGATTTATAACTGACTTTTTCTTAACTTCTGCTAATGTTGATGATAGAGCAGCAGTTCATGAACTTATTGAAGAAAAACAATTAATAAAAATAATTGCTGATAAAGGCTATGTTGATGAAACTTTAAAAGAGCAATTAAAAAAAGAAAAAGATATTTTGTTAATATCACTAAAAAGAAAAAATAGTAAAAATCCACTTGAAAAGCAACTTCGCAATACCTTGTCAAAGACAAGAAGAAGGGTAGAAACTAGCTTTTCTCAATTAGCTGAACAATTCAATATAAATAAAGTATTAGCCAAATCTAAATGGGGACTCATGCTTAGAATTACATTAAAAATATTAGCTCATAATATATTATTTATAATAAATAACATATTAAAAAATAATAAGGTAGCTCAAATCAAGCAACTTGTATTTGGTTAAAAAATTATTAATTTTAATTAAGGATAACTTTGTGCTTTTTTAAAATTACAATTTTTGCAATTTAAAAAATAGCACAACACGT
>JALFQD010000199.1 GCA_022785265.1 Clostridium sp.
TGATACAGTTATAGAGCTTGAGAAAGTAAAAACTAAGTATAAGATATTAAGTATTAGAGAGCAGGAAACACAAGTAATTAAAAATAAAAAAAGTGCAACTTATTCTGATGACGTATTATTGAGTGCTTTATATTTCTTACTTAAAGACACTAAGAAAGAAGATAAAGAAATTGTTAAATGTATTAATAGAAATGATTTAGCTTATGGAATTGGACTAAAGCATAAAAACAATAGTATAGTAGCAAAATATCAACCTCAAAATTTTTGTGAACAATTAGATGTAGATATGTTGACATTTAAATATGTGTATCCTAGGGTAATGAATGTAGTTAGTTATGCTATTTCATACTTACTAAAGAGGTTACAAAAAGAGAACTTAGCAACAATATTTAATAGATATCAGATAGTTACAACAAATAATATTAATAGAATTGCTACTGATGAAGAATATGCAAAAATAGAAAGTATCAAAAGAAAAATACTGAATGAAATGCAGATAAAAAATGAAAGTCTACTATATAATAAATATAATAATCTTGTAACAGAATTTTATACTAAAGTTGATTTAGAAACAATTAAACAGTTAGGCATAAGAAATAGTTATAAGTTTTTGGAAATTCATATTGATATAGAGAATGTAAAAGAATATTTAAGAATTTTTAAGCATATGACACTTGATGAAGCTTTAGAGATTACCAATAAAAAATTCTTAGATAAACAATTAAAAAATTGTAAGAATAATAAGAATAGAAGATTAAATAGCACTAAAGCTATTCCCGTTGCACTAATTTTAGATGACTTTGATAGAAATAGTGCAGAAATAATAGAAAGCTTAATTAATATAAACGCTGATGAACTGGTATTTGACAAAGAATTTAAGGCAATAGAAAATCAATAAAAAATCAATGAGAAATTTTTTACCATTCATTTCTCATATATATATATTATATTATTATTATGAGAAATGATTGGTAAAAAAATAATAGATGATTTTATATTGATATATTTAGAAATATGTAGTATTATAGACACATAAAAAGTAAATAAAAAAGTCCTTCTATCATATAACAATATTTGGCGATATTGCTATATTAGGAGCTTAAAAGGTACTGCAATACCTAATCAAGCAACAGAAGAACTCTTATTTATGTAATGAATATAACATATTAAGAAGTTTATTTCAAGTCTTTTAGGTTAGTACCTAGAAGGCTTTTTTTATTCTCATAAGTTGATGAAGAGCAGATAAGAACAACTATAAAAATTCTTAATAGAGTGAATTAGAGCTAATGCAGAAAGTCTAATCGTATGTATATATGTATGTATATATGTAACGTTAAGTCCAATGCTCAAAGGACTATAAATATTAGAGTGGTGGAATATTCATTGTGCTACCTTGTACGTTGTCTAGGGTGAATAGTAGATATATAAGATGTACAAGGCTATTGACGGGGTTCGAGCAACTCAAGAACATTATCAATAGTAAAAGTCGTTAAATCACCGGCTTTACTATATCTAAAATTCTCACAATCTAAGAACATTATCAGTTGTGACCTCAAGTTGTCAACTAAAATCGTTAGCGACAGCTATATGTAATATAAACTATATATAAATATATACTATATGCTATAATATAATAAATAGAGATAATAAGAGTTGAAAGAGGAATAATAGAGCATGAGTATAAATAAGAATAAAATAGATGATGTTGGAGCAAATGCAGGAGAACCAAAAGAGCAGGAAGCAGAATTAAAGAAAATAGAAGAGCTGAAAACTTTAGATGACTTACTAAATAAGTATTATGTTATTCCAAAAGTCATAAAGCTAAGCAATAATATAATAAAAGTTTTAGAAGCTGAATGTATTAAGACTAAAAGCAGAACTAATATAAACCTTGTGAAGCGTGGAAAGAGAAAAAAGAGAATTTCATCAGAACAACAAGAGTTGATAAGAAATAGCAATAAGACGAATGAAGAACTAAGCAAGATTTATAATGTAAGTCCCTCTACAATAAGCAACATAAAGAATAATAAGTATTAAGTATGTAGTAAATCTATGTACTTTTTTTATGTAATTAGCATTAGTTACTTACAAACTATTGACACTTACTTACAAACTAACTATAATAGAATTAAGCTAAATATATATACATTACAATTCTAAAGTATCTCTAATGTATATATATTAGGCAAAAAAATAAGTCGGTTGGTGCTAGGGTAGAGCATGGAACACTTACGGGAACTTACTAGAATATCACCAGCAGAACCAATGGGAGAGGAGATGACAATTTTATGGAATTCAAAGGAAGAAAAGCAGAGATACAAACAAAGAGCATTAAGCTTAATTTAAGTCAGAGAGAATACAATAAGCTTAAAGCACTTGCAGAACATGAAGGTTTAAATGTAAGTGCATACATCAGAAGAGAGTGCATTTATAAACCTTATAACAATCTACTAGAGCATGAAAGGAATGTTGATTATGACTTATAACGACTTAATTTTTATGTGGAAATTATATTGTTGTAGTTTAGGAATTACATTATTTGCATACAGTTATTACAAGGATTGCATTAAGTATCTAAGAAATAAGAGAAAAGCATACAACTTAAAGAGTATGATATATGAAGTAGAATTAAGCCAAAAAGAGCTGGAGATGTTACAAGATATAATACATTTTAGTAGTTATAGTAGTTTACAAGAGATACTCCAAGCAAAACTAAGAGAAGAGGTGCTTTAGTTTGAATGATTTAATTTTTGTGTTTATAATATTGTTAATAGTAACAAATGTAGCATTCATAAAAAGATTATGGAAGGAATATAAAGCAGAATTGGAAAAGGATAAGGAATACTATAAGAATTTATAAAGGAGTGTTGGAGCAATTGAAATTAAAATTTAAAGAGATAAAATTGATAATAAAATGTATTAAGCTTTATAGAGATATATTGCTAGATACTAGTGTGTGGGAAACAGAAGAAAAAGACCAAAAAGAACTTAAAAAAATAGATAAAATCATAAAAAAATTAGAAGGAGATGTCATAAATGTTTAAGGCAAATACAATAGAGCAATACAAAATACTAAAGTTTATTGAGAAAAACTTTGTTATAGAAGATGTATTATTAAAGGCAATAGATAAGAATACAATTAAGCTTATAGACGTAAATAATGATAGTCTATACTTTACTTTAGATAATGCAGGAAATGTTATATATAGAGATGAAATTTAATAATAAAGGAGTGATAATATAATGAGTGATGAAGCTATCAAAACATTAGATTTAAAAGAAACAGTTATTAAAGAAAAGGATAATATTAAGCTTGTAAAGATAGTAAGAAAAGTACAAATAGCAAACACAAAAGGAACTTCTAAGAGATATGAAGTTAGATATGCAGACAATAGGCGTATAAGTGGTATAGCAGGAGAAACAGAGGAAGATGTAATAAGTTTATTTGATAAGATTAAAAGAGATTAAGCACCAGAAGGAAGAAGAGGAGAGGAAATATATTTGTTCCTCTTCTTTTTTAATGCTTTATATTAGCTTTATATTAGCTTTATATGCTTATATTAGCTTTATACAAGCTTATATGCTTTAGATAGTATATTATACTCTAATACATATAAAACATTTCCTAGAGCCTTCTAGAGCCTTTAAAAGCTATTCTATATATTTATATACTGGGTAGTCTAAAAAGTTTTATATGTATTGTAAATAATTCCCTAAATGAGATTTTTTTATGTGTTCAAAAATATATTGAACATTAATATTGATTATGTTATAATATGTTCATAAAGTTATTGAACATTAAGGAGTGGTTTATATGGCAAAAAAAACAATAGCAAGTTTGGAAGAGGAAATAAGAGTATTAAATAGACAACTTGATAAGATTAGTAAGGCTAATACAAGGCTTATAAATGAAAATGAAGAGCTAAAAGCTGAAATTATTGAATATAAAGATAAAATTTCTAATACACAGCTTGAAAATAATCTTTTAAAAGGATTGAATGAAACTTTAAAACTTAATAAAGATATTGATAAAAATATTTCACAAAATAACAATGCAACTATTAAAATGCTTGAAGCCGAAAATGAAAAACTAAAAAAAGAAAATGAAGAATTAAAAAATAATAATGAAGAATTACAAGAAAAGCTAAATAGAGCTATTCAAAGAAATAAGGCTATTATTAGTGATTATGCTAAGTGTTCAAAAATGAATGAACAGTTAAAGAAACAATTACAAGAAGTTAAGCAAGTAGGCAGACCAAAGAGAATAGATGACAATACCGTTCAAAAAGTAATTGAACTAAGAAAAGAGAATAAGAGTATAAGAGCTATTGCTAAAGAACTAAATTTAAGTGTTGGAAGTGTTCATAATATTATTGAACAGAATAAAAAGTAAAAGTACCAAAGGAAGAGGAGTTTAAAACCTCTTCTTTTTGTTTATACAAGCTATTATACTATTAGATAGTTAAAACCATTCCTAGAACCTTCTAGGAGTATTTAAGACTATTCTATATATATTTATATAAATACATATAATTAATAATTAAATACATACATTTGTTTATTGTATGTATTTAATTATTTAATCTATTTATACAGATAATAACATTTGTTATGTAATACAATACAATACATTACTCATGTAATTAGATGTCATACATAAATACTATTATTAATCGATAAATCTTACATCGATTAAAGTACATAATTTAAGCACACTAAAAGTCTTATAAATGGCGTGGTTAAGCCATTCTATCGAAACGTACTACGATAAAGAAAATATTATATATTTGTAGTAATTTATGCTTTTTATATGCGTTGGTAGGTTCATCAAAAAGAGGAGAAGGGAATTTATATATTTATGTTTATGTATGTAATAGCATCAAATTTTTATGTATGTAGTTGGAATTGTTGCAACAATAGAACCAATTAATACGACTACATATTTAGAGGCGTTTTTATATGTTTTTTAGATATTCCCTAAACAAGAATTTAGCGAAAATACATGATATTAAAGCGTGTAAAGTGCATTGTTAAGCCATTTACATATTTTAATGTGCATTATTTATTAATAAAAATAAGCTAAAAACGAATTTACAACAATAGAAATGTATAATATACTAGAATATACACAGTTTTATACA
>JALFQD010000200.1 GCA_022785265.1 Clostridium sp.
ACGTTGTGCAAAATGCTTTGTACATAATGAACCATTTGCTCTTCTTTTAAGTGATGTAATAATGTATAATGAAAAAACTCCTGTAATGAAGCAACTTATGAACTGTTATGAGGAGTATGGTACAACAATTTTAGGAGTTCAAGATATTCCAATAGAAAAAACAAATGAGTATGGAATAGTAAGTGGAATTAATGTAGATGATAGGGTAATGAAGGTAAAGGGAATGATAGAAAAACCTCTTTCAGAAGAAGCACCATCAAACATAGCCATGATGGGAAGATATATAATTACTCCAAAAATATTCAATATATTAGATAGTCAAAAACTAGGTGATGGAAATGAAATACATCTTACTACTGCTTTACAAAAATTAACTTCAAAAGAAGCAATGTATGCATATAAATTTGATGGAAAAAGATATGGAGTTGGAGGAAAATTAGGATATTTAAAGGCTACTGTTGAGTTTGCATTAAGAGATGAAAAGCTTAAGGATAGTTTTATAAAATATTTAGAAACATTAAGTTTTTAAAAAAATTTGATATGTTTTTAAGAACTCTTAAAATCTTAAGAACTTAGCAATTTTATATCAAAAAATATAAGAGATATTTCAAATAATAAGCTTTATTAAAAAATATGAAATCAAAATAGATAAATATAGAGGAAATATGGAATTGAATAAAAATAGAAGAATAGATTATATAGATATTGCTAAAGGTATAGGAATTATATTAATGGTAATGGGACATTCTTTAGGTACAGAATTTAAATTAAAAACATTTATTTATTTGTTTCATATGCCATTATTTTTTTTCATATCAGGATATTTTATTAAAGATGAAAGTTTTAATAATATAAAAAAATTCTTTTTTAAGAAAGTAAAAGGTATATATTGGCCATTTCTTAAATATTCACTAATATTTGTTATTTTAAATAATGTTTTTGTATATTTACATATATATAATAACAATGGATATTATAGTATTATTCAATCTATAAAGGCTATAATTGATTGTTTTTTATTTAGAAGGGTCGATCAGTTATTAGGAGCTTTTTGGTTTTTTGGTGTTTTATTTTTAGCAGAAATTATATTTGTATTAACAGGAAATATAATTGTTAAATTAGTTAAAAATAATCAAGATATAGTTATAGGAATTATTAGTTTTATTTATTTTATTATTGGAGCAATATTATCAATTTTAAATTTTAGCTTACCTAAAAGATTACATTTAATATTTATACCAATATTTTTTATATATTTAGGCTATCTATATAGAAAATGTGAAGAAAAAATAAAATATAATGTTGCTATTTTTATACCATTTATTATTATTTTATTTATGTTAACTTATAAAAATATAAAAGTTGAAATGTCTGCTAATAGTTATTCAAATATATTAATGTTTATAGTAGGAGCCTTATTAGGGATATATTGTACTTTTTATATTTCTAAGCTCATAAGTGGTAAATGTAATTACATGAAAAAATTTACTATATATGCAGGAAAAAATACTATTATAATAATGGCATTACATATGCTATGTTTTAAAATTATAAATTTACTACAAGTTATACTATATAAAAAATCATATGATTTGATTTCTAGTTGGCCTATATTATATTCTAATGGAGGTTGGTGGATTTTATATACTATAATAGGTGTTTTAATACCTTTAATTATAAATTATTTATTATATAAAATTTCTAATACAAAAAATTGTCTTAAATTTAAGTTGGTTAGTAGATAGAAATTATTTTAACTTAATAGTAGATTGTTGATAAACAAAAGGGAAATAAGCCAAGAATGGATTATGAATTTCAACATATAGATTTTAAAAATTTAAATAATATAATACTATAGAAACAATGATAAAATGAGCTATATTCGAAAGAATATGGCTTTTTTTTTGAAAATATATTTTCAAAAAAATAAATAACATTATATTACTATTTTGTAAATAACTAATCAATGATATAATTAAGTTAATAAATGGAAGAGGTGGAATAAAAATGGTAGATATAAATAAAAAATATTTTTTTAAGATTTTATCAAGCTATATTAATGAAATACTATTAGAAAATAATAATGAAGTAAATTGGAATAGTATATTTAGAATAGCAAATAATCATTCTTTAAGTGGAATTGTATATATTACCTTACAAAAACAAAGCAATATATTAAGTATCTCAAAAGATATATTAGAAAAAGAAAAAATTAATTATTTTATGCAACTTCAAAATTCTGTTAATCAAGAGTATGAAATGAAAAAGCTTGTAAAGGAACTTTCATTAAAGGGTATTTATCATGTTCTTATGAAGGGATATGTAATTAAAAATTTATATCTAGATCCAGATTTAAGAACAATGGGAGATGTTGATTTTTTAGTTAAGGATAAGGATATTAATAAAGTTCATGAAATTCTTCTTTCTCTTGGCTATATTCATATGAAAACTGTAAGAGCAGTTAGAAACTATAGTAAGGTTGGGATGAATTTAGAAGTTCATACAAGTATATTTTATGACAAAATATCTGAAGATGTAGATTATGAAGAATATTTTAATAAAGCTTGGGATAATGTAATTTTAAAAGAAGGAAATTTTACTTATGAATTTACATTAGAGTATCATTTTATATTTTTGATAGCACACTTAGCAAAGCATTTTTATAATGAGGGCTGTGGAGTTAGGATGTTTTTAGATATTGCTATATATTTGAAGCAATATAAAGATAAAATTGATTGGGATTATTTTTGGAGTGAAATTGATAAAATAAAACTTAAAAAGTTTACAAAAAGTGTTTTTACTTTGTGTAATTTTTGGTTTGGAGTTGAATTTAAGGAAAAGGTATATTTAGAG
>JALFQD010000215.1 GCA_022785265.1 Clostridium sp.
TTCATTCTATATTTAAATATATCTATTAAGTTTTTTTCAATATCTTTAGAAGAATTTACATCTAAAATAATTTCTCTTGGCATATCAAGAGGAAGAAAACTCTTTTTTATATCAGTATCAGGAAACCATACAGCTGTTGTAACATAAGCCCTAATCCTTTGATTTTTAAGCTTATTAATAATAATAAATTTACTTTTATCTGCTTCATTTTGAGGATTTAAAATTTCTATCTTATCATTATATCTATTTATGCTATACCATTTTCCATTGGATGAGCTTACCTTTCCACCTTTTACTTCTATGATTAATATTCCATAATCTTTATTGATTAATATAAAATCACACTCCCCTTCTGATTGACTTACCATACCATTTGAAATCCATTTCACAGAATGAAATACAGTCCATGTAGAATCTAATTTTTCTTTAAGCTCATTAAAAACAAATATTTCTGCTTCACTTATAGTTTCTTCTAAATTTATTGTTTCTGGATACATTATTGCCATAATAGCACCTACCTTTTACATTTAAATATATTTTTCATCAATATCCAACTTATATTACATCAATTCTTATATTAATATTAACATACAAAATTAGAGTTTTGTAGATAAAAAGTCGATTTAAGATAATAATTCTTGTTTTATCTTTAGGATTAAAATTATTAACTAGCTTTTGTAATTATCGATTTAAGATAATAATTCTTGCTTTATTGGTTAAATTAAAGTATAATCTTTTCGAAAATACAGACAGTTCGGGAACCTCCTGTCTTTAAACAAAACTAGGTATAAATAAACCTTTTGGTTCCTAATAAACAAAACTATTAGGAGGCTTTTTTTAATGAAAAACAATTTAACAAAAAGAATTACAAGAACTGCAATAATCGCAGCTATATATGCTGCAACTACCTTTGCCATTGCACCTTTTGCATATGGAAATATTCAATTTAGAATTTCAGAGGTTTTAGTTCTTCTTGCATTATTTGACCCACTATATATAAGTGGATTAACTTTAGGTTGCCTTATTGCAAATATCTTAGGACCAAATGGTCTTATGGATGTTATTTTTGGTACATTTGCCACCTTTTTAAGTGTTTGTGCAATTTATTTTACTGGAAAAATAATTAAAAACTATAAGGTAAAACTAGTTTTAACTTCTATTTTTCCTACCATATTTAATGGATTAATAATTGGATGGATGTTAAATAAATTATATGGACTTCCTTTACTTTTATCTATTGGTGAAGTTTCATTAGGAGAGTTTATTGTAGTTACAATTATAGGTGTGCCTTTATTTTTATTTGCTGGAAAACGCTTTGAAAATACTACAAAATATTAAGTTCTACTATCTTTTCAGAATCTAATTTCACCCTTAATTAACATCACTATTATAATTATTACATACTAAAAGAAACCCAAATTTAAATTCCATTTTATTTTTTTGTACATGTTTAAAAAAGTTTAAATTTCATTTTAATTTTTTTATATATATTTAAAAAGTTTAAAGTGGAATTTAAACTTATTGACGTTATGTCTTTTTTTTTATACAATAATATTATTAGTGGAGGTGATTTTATTGATTGAACGTAAAGAATACTTAAATACTCTTATTGATTTTAAGGATAAGCATATTATTAAGGTTCTAACTGGAATAAGAAGATGTGGAAAATCTACATTATTTATTTTATTTCAAAATTATCTTCTTAATAATGGAGTAAATAAAGAGCAAATAATCTCAATTAATTTTGAGGATATTGATTATGAAGAACTTCTAGATTATAAAGCCCTTTATAAGTATATAAAAGAAAGGCTTACTCCTAATAAGATGAATTATATTTTTCTTGATGAAATTCAAAATGTACCAAATTACCAAAAAGCTGTTGATAGTCTTTTCATAAAAAATAATGTTGATTTATACTTAACTGGCTCAAATGCCTATCTTCTATCTGGAGAAATTGCTACATTGTTATCTGGAAGATATATTGAAATCCAAATGCTTCCTTTATCTTTTAAAGAATATGTATCTTATTTTAATGATAAAACAGACCTATCTCGTAAATATACAGATTATTTAATTAATAGTTCTTTCCCTTATACATTAGAACTTAATGGTTCAAAAAAAAATATAAGAGAGTATTTAGGCGGAATATATAGTACTGTAGTTCTTAAAGATATAATAGCTAGAAAAAATATTAATGATGTATTTATGCTTGAAAGTATTATAAGATTTATGTTTGATAACATAGGCAACTTATGCTCAATAAAAAAGATTGCAGACACAATGACATCTGATGGAAGAAAGATAACCTCTCCAACAGTAGAAAACTATCTTTCTGCATTGGTAGATAGCTATATTCTTTATAAAGTTAGACGCTATGATATAAAAGGTAAACAATATTTAAAAACTGGTGAGAAATATTATGTTGTGGATATAGGATTAAGATACTATTTATTAGGTACAAAAAAAGTTGATATGGGACACATACTAGAAAATATTATTTATTTAGAATTATTAAGACGTGGATATGAAATATATATTGGGAAAGTAGGTTCAAC
>JALFQD010000235.1 GCA_022785265.1 Clostridium sp.
GAGTCTTTTGAAAGGTTTTATAATTTTTCAAAAGAGGATGCAAAGCTTGCTGTTGAGAAGTATAGGGAGAGGTTTAGCACCATAGGTTTGTTTGAAAATGGTGTTTATGATGGAATTAAGGAGCTTTTAGAAACTTTAAAAAGAGAAGGAAAAATTTTAGCTATTGCTACTTCTAAGCCTGAGGTGTTTTCTCTTAGAATTTTGGAGAAGTATGAACTTAAGGAGTATTTTGATGTTATATGTGGAAGTGAATTAGATGGTAGAAGAACTATAAAAGCAGAAGTTATTGAGGAGGTTTTTAATAGGCTTAATTTAAAGAACGATGAAAAATCTTCTGTTATAATGATTGGAGATAGAAAACATGACATATTAGGTGCTAAAGCTTTAAATATAGATTCTATTGGAGTGAAGTTTGGATATGCAGAAGAAAATGAACTTGAAAATGCAGGAGCTACCTTTATAGCAGAAACTGTAGAAGATTTAAAAAGACTTCTTTTATCTTCTAAAAAATAGGAAAAAAGCATTACAAACTTTGTTATTTAATAAATTATTTGAATTTTATACTTTCATATACCTAAAAAAAGAAGGAGTTGTCACACTAACAAATTTCCACATCATATATAGCATTTTAGTAATATAAAATGTAATATATATGATAATTAAAACTCTTTATGTGACAGTTCCTTCTTTTTTCTATTTTATATAGTAAATATTTTTAATAAGGTGTATAGAACACACAATCTTTAACCTTTTTCTCTCTTCTTACTTCAACTCTTCCTCTTACTTTATTTTCTTTTAACTCACCTTCCCATGTTTGATTACAATCAATATAAGTAAAGGTTCCATCTCCATTATCTTTTAGGTATATTCCTACATGGTCTAACTCCTTTTTAAAGTATAAATCTCCTGGTTGTGGCATATTAGTTTTACGCAATCTAGGATATTGTGTCCAAGTTGTGTTACCAAGACTTATACCAGCCATTGCATAACATCTTTGAGTAAATCCTGCACAATCTAATCCATATCCTCTTACTTCACCAGTTTTAGGTAATTGGCTTACTGGGGTAAAATGATACAATCCACCTGAGAATGTTACATACTTAGCATTATTCCAATCCCCACCTAAATAATAAGGTACTCCTCTCATTCCAAAAGCATGGTCAAGAACTGTTCTTCTCCAACCACCTCCACCATAGTATGTATAGCTATTAACATTTAAATTATTATTATAAAAGCTTATTGAGTTTTTAGGTTTTTTATCTTCTCCTGAAATTATTGTAGGTAAAAATGTTTTATCATTACCAGTAATTACATATAACCTAACTTGGTGTTGTCCTGTTTCTAATCCACTCATAGGTATTGTAATTGAAAATCCACTATTTTCCTCATTATAAGATGGATATACTTTAGCCACATCTGGTCTATATCCATTTACTGATATTGCTTTATAGAATTTGTCATCTATATATACATGTATTCCTTTTACACCATAACCAGATAATGCCCATCCTCTTAATGTTATACTATTATTATAATAATCATAATCTATTGTTGGTTCATCAAGATGACTTATATTTGCAGGTCTCTTTATATTTATTGTTCTAACAAAATCATCTGTTGTTCCATCTTCATTAGTTATAACTATTCTTAAAGTCTTTGCTCCACTGCTTTCATTTGCAATATTAACCTTACCATCAAATCCAGAATTTTTATTGTTATACTCTGGGAACACTTTGGCTACATCTGGTCTTGATGTGTTTGGTGTTACTTGTCCCATAGATTTTCCATTTATAAATACTTCTACTTTTTTCATTCTAGAAGATGATAAATGCCATCCTCTTATAGTTAAATACATTCCACTAATATCGCTTCCATTTTTAGGTGTATCTAAACATGCTCTAATAGGCTTTTCTTCTGGCTTTTTTATTGTAATTTTTCTTATAAAATCATCTGTTGTTCCATCTTCATTAGTTATAACTATTCTTAAGGTCTTTTCTCCATTACTTTCACTTGCAATATTAATCTTACCATCAAATCCAGAATTTTGATTATTATACTCTGGGAACACTTTAGCTACATCTGGTCTTGATGTATTTGGCGTTACTTGTCCCATAGATTTTCCATTTATAAATACTTCTACTTTTTTCATCTTAGAAGATGATAAATGCCATCCTCTTATAGTTAAATACTTTTCACTAATAACATCTCCATTTTTAGGTGTATCTAAACATGCTTTAATAGAAAGAGATTTAGAATTTAAGGTTCTGTTCCAATAATCGCTTGTCCCATCTTCCATAGTAGCTATTATCTTTATTTTATGAACTGATACAGAATTATCCCTAGGAATATAATAATTATATCCCCAGTTGCTTTCCCCATATGATGGATATACTGTATCTATATCACTTCTTCTTTCATTTGCTATTGAATCTATTACAAGCTTATCATTGTAATAAATCTTTATATTTTTTATTCCTCCACGACCTGCTGCCCATCCTCTTACTTGTATTTTATCAGAAGTTAAAGTTTGACCATTTCTTAAAGAATCTACTGTTCCTAGTACTTCCATTTTTTCAGTCTCTAAGGTTTGATTTCCTTTTATAATAGTTCCATCATTATATTCTACTTTAACTGTAGCTTCTGCTTTTTCTATAGCTTTTTTGTAATTTGCTTTTAAAGAAAAATTATAAACTTCATCATTACAATCTACTGAAACCTCTTGAAACTTTTCTCCATTAATATATAATGTAACCTTTTTTATATTTTTACCATCACCAATACTTCCAGAGATAGTCTTATCTTTCTTTAATGTTATAATAGAATTAGAAGAAAAGCTTACTTTTCTATTTTCCTTTAAAGTTTTTTCTTGATAAGCATCTTCAACAGTAATACTTTTATCT
>JALFQD010000257.1 GCA_022785265.1 Clostridium sp.
AGGAGGCGAGATAAGTGAAAGAAGAAATAAAAGTTGCTTATGGAAATGAAAGACAAGGGCAATGTGAAATACTTAATAAATTAAAAGCGGAACAAAGAATATTAGAATTATTTGAAACAGAAAAAATAGAGAAAATAGAAATTACATATAAAATAAAAGAGTCAGCTTGTGCAGAGCCAACTCTAGATAATTAAAGATTACCTTTTAACCAATCGTTAGTACAAAGAACATTTTGCCATGATGCTTCACCTGTAAGTTTAGCAATAAAAATTCTGTCATTAGAATCCATATAAGATGACAAATATACTCTTATAGTACTAGATGAATCATTAGACTTAATAATCCAACAAGATTCAAGAACTTTAGCATATGTACCATAGCTTTTTATAGCAGAAATTAAACTAGAATAATCTTTATTGGGAGCCATTAAGTCATAAGAAATAATATAACTATTCATATAATCACCTCACTTCCACTAAAAGTTAGGTAGATTATATATCATAATAAAATAAAAAACAAACTAAATAAGGAGGGTAAAATGCTAAGTGACGAACAAATAGAAAAAAGAAAATGGAAAGAAGAATTAAAAAAAGAAATTCGAGAAAAAAGAAAGAAACCTAACGGTTTTCAGTATTTTACATTAGGTTTTTCAGTTTGTGCTTTAATAGTTTCAATTATTACTAAGTTGCGATAGAAACTACTATTGCAATAATAGAAACAATTAAAGCAAGTATATCAATAATATTTACATTTACAAAAGAAAATATTGCAGAACTAATAAAATGTTTTCCTTTGTAAGTAGGTTCTATATTGGTATCTCCAACATAATGAACATATCCATTAGACTTTAAATAATTCTCTATTTCCAAAGTTTCGGCTCTTGTTAAATTGAATTTTTTCGACAAGTCTAACCAATGAATTTTATTATTTTTATTGATATACATTAAAAATTTAAAGTATGAGAAGTTCAATATAATCACCACCTTTCGAGGTGATTATACCATAAAAATTAATAGATAGAAAGGAGATGAGAATATGCAAGAAAAGAAATCAACAAAAACATTTAGTGAATTACCAGAAACTATAACACCTTATGACTATGCTGATTGGAGAGGAATTGGAGAAAGCAAAGCAAGAGAAATATTCAATAGTAAAGGTTTCCCTCGTATAAAAGGTACAGGTGTAAAACAATTAGCAGATAAAAGAGCAGTTCTGTTATATGAGCTTGGATTAAAAGAAGAAGAAAAGCAAGAAGTATTAAAAGAAATTGCAAGACAAATTATTTAGAAAGGAGACTATGCAGATGTACAGTATATTTGAAATATTATTTTTTATTTTATATTTTTCAATGAAGGCAGTAAGATTTACTTTATTTTTATTGATGATACAAATTGTTGTGTATAAAGCAAGTGGATTCAGTATTTATAAATTTATTATGAATAAATTGAATTTGTTATTAAGATAAGGAGAAAAGTGAGATGTTATTTAACAAACTAAAAGAAAAGCGAAAAATGAAAAAGATTGACTTAGAATGTCAATGTCAAATGATGAAATTATATCTAGACAACAGAGAATATTTAATAAATGAACAATATCAGAGAATTGATAGAAAACAAGCTTTTTTACTAAAAATATTAGATGAATGTAATAGTAATAGTTACAAGTCAATAAATGAATTTAGAGCAAAAATAAAAGAGTTAGCAAAGACTGGAATCAAATACTAACTCATATCAACTGAATTTATAAACAAATTCTTATTTATTATACAAATTTTTAGTAAAGAAGTCAAGAGAGGAGAAAAAATGTTTGAGGAACAACAGAAAATAACAATAGAATATACAAAACAGCTCGATGCGTTCTATTCTTTAGTAGATTTCAAACCGTTATCATCGAAAGCTATATCAATGTATAACTTTTTATTGCATATAGCATATAAGACTGACTGGGTTAATGAATTTACTGCTGCTAATACTACAATTATGAGTAAACTCCGTTTGACTTTAAAAGAATTACAGACAGCTCGAAATGAGTTAATTACGAAAAAGTACATAATTTACAAAAAGGGCAGTAATCAGA
Organism: Clostridium sp.; assembly: GCA_022785265.1. Classification (GTDB taxonomy): domain Bacteria; phylum Bacillota; class Clostridia; order Clostridiales; family Clostridiaceae; genus Clostridium. The sequence continues at coordinate 2,077 of JALFQD010000257.1, forward strand.
ATAAAGCACCAAAGTATTCAATTATAAGGCTTTATGAAGAGAAAAATAGAATTTTAGGACAGGCGGAAGTAAGTGCGAAGGTATATGCAGAGGGTAAAGCAGAAGTGCAAGCAACAGTACAACCTGAGGGCAATATTATTACTAAACTAAACTTATATTTTATATATATTATATATAATAAGGGCTCACAATTCAAAAACATTGCAGAAGCGGATAAAAAGGCTATTGTAGCAATATTGAAAAAACTGGAACTCTATATAGACGAGCCAACAATTTTAGAGTATATGACGGAAGAGCAATTGTTGGAATTAAAAATTCAATATTGGGTAATTAAAGAGCTGTATTTTAGTCCATACAAGATTTGTTTGAACTATTTAACTAGGCAAAGGTTTATGTTTAGATTTTTAAAAGCAAGAAAATATGTGCAAATACAAGACACATACAAATTTTTGAATTATTGCATTAAAAGTTTTCAAGAGGATTTATATGCAAATAAAAAAGAGGTGGAAGCTGATGATAAAAAACAGAATTAATGAGTTGATTTTGAGAGAAAAACCAGAAAAGCAAATAAAATATTCGGAAAGTGCCGGTATAGCAAGACATCTATCTAATACACCTAAAACAAAACTATATGAGTATTATGTATGTGACAATTGTGGTTGTGAAATTAAAGTAGAGAAAAAATGGGAAGATAAAAAAGGTGGTTTGCTAATGATACCAAAGACACTTTCAAAAAAGAATAAGACATTTTGTATAGCCGTATGCTCAAAATGTTTAAACAAAGTTCTAAAAGAATTTGAAGATGAAAAATATTAGGAGGATAAAAGTTATGGCGTTTGATTTAGATGATGATGAATTAAAGGCAACTAGAAGAATGAAAAAGCTAGATAATATGTTGAGAGTAGGAGAATATGTAAGAACAACAGATGGAAGAATTGACAAAGTAAAAAATCCTAAATTCGATGATCCACATTACATAGAATGTGAAAAAGGGCTTATACAAGAAAAAATAATAGAAAAACACTGTAAAGAAATAACTGGTGTAATCAAAATTGGAGATTTTGTAAATGGAAGACGTGTATTGTTTCTACACGATTGTCACGTTGAGATTGGAGAAGATGACTGGACGACAAATGAAATAATACCACAAAAAGATATAAAGGAAATTCTAACCAAGGAACAGTATGAAGACAATTACTATAAAATACAATAAAAAACAGAAGAGGTAAATATATGAATATTGTAGAGCCAATTAGGAGCCAAGAAAAGGTAAAAGAGATTTATACATACTTAAAAGAAAAAAACGATAGAGATGCATTATTATTCCTTTTCGGTATATATACAGGACTAAGAATTTCAGATATCTTAAAGTTTAGAGTAAGAGATTGCTATAATAAATATTATGGAATAAGAGAAAAGAAAACAAAGAAACAAAAAACGTATGATTGGAATCCCCATCTAAAAAAAGAGTTAGAAAAATATATAATTGAAAAAGATCCAGATGAGTTTTTATTTAAATCCCGTAAGGGAAAAAATCAAGCTATAACAAGAGAAAGAGCTTATACAATAATAAAAACTGCTTGTAATGATTGTGGTGTATATAATGTTGGGACACATACTTTACGAAAGACGTTTGGCTTGTTTTTATATGAACAATCAGAAAAAAATATAGGTATGCTTATGGATATATTTAACCATAGTAGTGAAAATATAACGTTAAGATATATAGGAATTACACAAGAAAAAAATAATAATGTTATGAAAAAAATGCGATATTTTTAAATAAAAGAATAATGAATGTAACATAAAATACCAACGTTATATTCAAAAGATGAGAGACAGCAAATTATACATACAAATATAGATTGGTAAAATTCGCGAAAGTAACAGAATATAAGATATGTTATATTGGAGACATAAAATTGTGTGGCTTTAATGAAGTTTTTAGGAGGTTATATGGAAAAGATAGAAGTAGGAGAATATGTAAGAATAAAAGATGGAATTATTGATAAAGTAATAATTGATTCTGATGGAAAGTGCAATAATTCAAATTGCAATGAAAAACATATTTCTTGTAAATATAATTATTATAACGAAAAAGATATAGCAAAGCACAGCAAACAACTAATAGATTTAATAGAAGTAAAAGATTTAGTTTGTTTTAAAAACAAATTACAAAATATTTTAGAAAATGAAGAAATGATAATACATATTTTTGATAATGATACTTTAGAAGAAGTTAAACAAGCTATTGAAAAAGGAGAAATAGAACTACTAGAAATACTAACAAGAGAACAATATATGGCTAACTGTTTTAAAGTGGGAGGAGAAGATGAATAGAGAAATAAAGGGAAATTGGGCAATAGAAATTATCCTTATTGCTATGCTATTGATAGAATTTTAGAAGAATTAGAGAGGAGTGATACATAATGCAAACAGCTGATGAGATTATTTCTGAAATAAATAAAACAAGAAAAAGATTTCTGAAAGCACCTAGAAAAATAAAAATGAAAAAGGACGTATACGAAAAAATAGTAACGAAGGCACAAGAACAAGTAAATATGATAAGAGTGGTAGATATTACAAAACAACCGTTGAATACATTATATGGTTTAGAAATAGAAATTGACAATAGCATAGAAAAAGATTGGGAGGTGTTTTAAGTGAAAGGAAAAATAAAAAGAATAATAGAAAAAATTAAAGACATATTTAGTTTACATTGCCCTGAATGTGGTGGAAGAATGAAAAGTGAATTTTTAGATATGGAAATAGATCACATTGTATATAAGTGTGAAAAGTGTGGAGAGGAGTGGATTTAATGCAATTATTTGAAGATTTAATAAAATGTAAAGACTGTATGAATAATATAAATAACAAGTGTATTTTATATCCAGGAAAAGATACAAAAGAAGAAAATACAGGTTGCTATGTAGGAATAGATAGAAATAATAAACAAAAACTTGTAGGAGGTGTTTCAAGTGAAAGAAAATAGTATTAAGAATGAACGAAGTTCTATAGAAGAATATGTAAAAATATTAGAAAGATTTTCAAATGAAAATGTAATATATGGTTCTACAGTAGGTATGACATTAGAAAAATATAAAGATTTACAACTTTCTGCAGAACATATTTTATCAGATTATAAAAGAGTATTAAAAGAGAATGAAGAGTTATTAGAAGTAAAAGTGAGTGCAAGTGCTCATAATAGAATATTAGAATTAGAAAAAGATAATAAAGAGTTAGAGAAAAGATTAGATGAAATTAATAAAACTAATTTTCCAATTATAAATTAAAGAAGGTGAGGAATAAATGAACGAGGAAAAAAAGAAAATAATTAAAAAGTTTGTAGAAAAATGCAATAAGTTTGATGAAAGTGTAGAAATAAAAGGTGTATCAGTTGGTGAAGAATATAGAATATTGGAAACAGTATGCAAAACATTAGATTTGGTAGAAAAACTACAAAAAGAAAATGAAGAATACTCAAAACAATTAGATTTAGACTATGTAGATAAGAATTATATCTCAAAGCAAAAAATAAAAGATGAAATAGAAGAATTGAAAGGTAAATTAGAAGATATATCTAGACGAAGAGAAAAATCAAAAACTAAAGAAGAAGAAACTGTATTATGGTGGATTAGAACTGATGAAAGAATAAAAACATTACAAGAATTATTATAAATTACAAAATAAACAAAAAACAGTAAAGTTTATATAAAAAATTAAGTGAAGTTCTCAAAAACAACTACAAAATGTATTAAATTTGAAAAAGAAAGAGGAAAACATATGAAGATACCAAGAGTAGTAATAAAGAATAAACAAGAATATGAGTTTGTAAAAAGAAACAATGCAACAACGTTTCTGCATAAAAATAAGAAATATGGATTCAAAGAAACATTTACATTGTATCAATTGGGAGTTATTAAAGAGGAAGTTAGTCCGGATAAGAAGAGCGTGCATCCAGAGAATGTAAAGATATAATTGTAGGAGGTACAAATGAATGTCATATATAAAAGAAGAATTAGAAAGTATGTTAATAGAACATCCAAAAAATGAGGCTAAATTAACAGAAATAGATTTAAAATTAGATGATTACAATACAAGACTAGATTATGCTGGAACTGTTTATCAAGATACTGCAGAGGAAGTAATTGAGAATATGCAATTATCTAGCAATAGCTATGATGAATTACATAGTAATACTAATAAAATATCTGATAAAACAGCAAATACAGCTATGAATTACCACAAAGAGGAATATCATATAAACAAAGAAGATAGAGTATTTTTACAGGCGAAGATAAAAGAATTTGAAAAAATAAAAAGTGAATTAGATAAAAAAATAGTGCGTGTGGAAAATATGCTAAAGCAACTGTCGGAAGATGAAGAATTTGTTGTAAGAAAGTATTATATGAAGAAATCAAAATGGAACTATGTTGAAAAAGCATATTTTGATAATTTTGAAACTCATAAATCAATAAAACAGCTACAAGCATACAGAGACAAGGCGTTAGATAGCATGCTTGATATAATAAATACTGGAGAGAGGTAAAAACTTCGCTAAAACTTCGCAAAAATTTCCTTTTAATTTCGTTTCTAAGGTGCTATAATTATAATTGCAAAAATATAAAGAAAAGGGCTAACAAAAAGTTGGTCCTTATACAGCAAATAATATAGATAATGTTTGTGAAAAGTTAGACCAAATAATAGGATTACTTAAAAATAAAAAGGGATTGAACTAAAACAAAGAGCTTATCAAACGATAGGCTCTATTATTTATGCTATTAACTAATACTAGATAAGTTAATATATATGTTGATGCTAGGAATATCTCCTTTGAGAATATATAAAAGGCAATTCTAGTTAAGCCTTAGATATTTTGGAATAGTGAAATGGTATCACGAAAGGCCTTGGACCTTTAGTTTTTAGTTCGAATCTAGATTCCAAAACCAAAGCTTTTACTCTTTTGGCGATGCTAGATGTAATTACAAAGAGCGGTTTACTATTATACGAGAAAAAATGGCGGTGTTAGTAATTTATCCGAAACGCGAAAATTATAAATCTAGGTTATAGGTAATTGCTCCTTTCTAGTATAGGAGCCCCTAGTGCCGTAATAAAATAGTATAAAGTGATGTGCAGTTACATCATTTTATAGTGCTTTATAAATTAACGAAATAGGTGTTGTTATGACTAACGAAGAAAGATATGAAAAATATGTAAAAGAAAATTGTAAGAACTGTAAAAATAAAGATAAAGATCTATGCGAGATAAGAATATCCGCCTTAAATGACGTAGTTATAACAAAGTGTGCGTACTATGAAAGAAAAGATTAATTATACGAACTGTATGCAATATAAGTGTGAACAATGCAAATATAACAGTAGATGTGAAAAAGAAGAAATAAACTATAAAAAATACATAACAAAGTGGCAAATATAAAAGCAAATAGTGTAAATAAAAAGTAGGTGTTTAATGTGCAGTTTTATAATGAGAATATTGGAGAAGAAAAACTAAAACAAGAATATTTACAAGCTAATTCTAGATGTAAATATAAGACACCAGATGAGTTGCAAGCTAGAGTAGAAGAATATTTTGGTATGGCTTTTCAAGAACATAGGCCATATACCATATCTGGACTAGCCATATATTTAGGATTGTCTACCGAAACATTAAGAAGATACGAAAAATTATATGGTGATACTGAATATGCAGAAATAATCAAGGTTGCCAAACAACGAGTTGAAGAATACGCAGAAAAATCTTTATATGATTCAGGAAAAACATCTGGAGCTAAATTTGTTTTAGAGAATAATTTTGGGTGGTCTAGTAAGCAAGACGTAAACTTATCTGGGGAGATAACTGAAAAGGTTGTAAAATTAGAAGATGTATTATGATTAAGATAACAGCTGATTTTTTAATAGATAGAAGAAAGATTCAATGGGATACCCATCATGACATAAAAAAAGATGATAGGTTTGTTTTAGGCGTTGCTTATGAATTGACACATAATGAAACTTTAAGGGAAGAGATAATTGATAACCCAGAAAAATTAATAGAACTATGTTTTACTGTTGTTGATAAGGAAAAGAAGGTAGTTCCTTTTTTTCTGAATGAAGTTCAACATGAGTTTATAAATATTCTGAATAAGGCCATAGAAGATTACGAGCAAGGGTTGATTACATCAATATCATTGCTAGTGCTAAAGGGAAGACAGCAAGGTTTTACAACATTAATAACAGCTTATCAACTTGCTGCAACGATTACAAGGCGTAATTTTGAGGGCTTAACTCTTGCTGATAAAAGCAGTAATACAGAGGCAATATTTCAAAATAAAGCTAAATTCATGTATAACAGATTGCCAGAAATGCTTAAGCCTACTGAAAAATATAATTCAAAAAGACAATTACTATTTGAAAAACTGAATAGCAGTTGGAGTGTAGATACTGCAACTAAAGAAGTTGGTCGTTCAAGAACTATCAACTTTTTTCATGGTTCTGAATGTGCATTTTGGAAAGATGGAATATCCAACATACAAGCGTCCTTGGGCGAAACGTTTACACAAAATGCTATAAAAATATATGAGACAACTGCAAATGGCTTTAATGATTATAGAGAAATGTGGAAATCTGGACAACATATAAATTGTTTCTTTGAGTGGTGGAAGACAAAAGAATACAGACTAAATTTTGAAACAAAGAATATGAGAACTAAGTTCTTAAATGACATAGACAGAAAGAAAGGTATATGGATTTATGACAGGCTAAGATGGCTACGAGACCAAAAAGGGTTAGATGAAAATCAATTATATTGGTACTATAAAAAATATCAAGGATATATTGATAAAGAACTAATAAAGCAGGAATACCCTTGCACTCCAGACGAGGCATTTATTGCTTCTGGAAGATGCTATTTTAATACAGAAATCGTAATAAAGAAAATTGATGAGCTAGAACATAAAGAAAATAATGGAGTTTTAGATATTGGCTATTTCAAATATGACTTAGTTATAAAAAACAATAAAAAGAAAATTACAAATATTAAATGGGTCAGTGATAAAGGTGGCTTTATAAAAATATATAAAAAGCCAGCTAAAGGAACACCTTATGTGCTAGGAGGAGATACTGCAGGAGATGGCTCAGATAATTTTACTGGAATAGTAATAGATAACACAAATAGTAAAACAGTTGCTGTTTTAAAACATGAAAAAGATGAAACATTTTATACAAGACAAATGTATTGTCTAGGAATTTATTACAATACTGCATTAATAGGCATTGAAACCAATTTTAGTACATATCCAAATAAAATACTTGAAGAAGAATATGAGTATCCTAATTTATATGTACGAGAAAAAGAAGACGACTACACTGGAAAATTAGAAAAAAGATATGGATTTAGAACTGACAAGAATACAAGACCATTAATACTAGCAGAACTACAGAGAATAATAAATGAAGAAACAGATTCCATTACTGATGTTGAAATATTTAAAGAGGCACTTACTTTTGTAAAAAATGAAAAAGGTAGACCAGAAGCCCAAGAAGGCAGTCACGATGACTTAATTATGGGAACTGCTATAACATATTATATTAGAGACCAGCAAAAAACAAGCATAGATAATATTCAAAATAAAACAAATCAAAATGTATTTTATGGATTTAATGATAATAAGGCACTAAAAGAAGATTATGGAGAAACGATAGAAATTATATAAAGGAGGATAAAGTTATGAAGAAAGCAAAATTAAGAGAAGTATTAAAAACTAGAGAAAATTTAGAAAAAGCTAAGAAAAGCGAGCAAAAGAAAAATAGTAAAAGCAAAAAGGAGGGAAAATAATGCAAGTTTTATTAGTATTTATAAATGGACTTTTAATGTTATTTGCATTTTATTTAGGAAAACATGATAAAGAAGAATTGGATCCAATTAGAAATATTGAAAAAGTTCAAGAAAAAATTGAAGAACATAAAGAAAAAGCTTCAGCTAAAGAATACAAAAAAGAACAAGAAGCTCAAGAAAGAACTGAGATATATAACATAGACCATTATGATGGTACAAGTGTAGGACAAAAAGACATTTAAGGAGTAGAAGATGGATTTAAAAGAATTAAAAGAAACAGAAGTATGGCAATTATATCAAAGAGGAAAATCTTATCTATATATGATGAATGTATATTCTGATACAGATAAAAATCACAGAATGTACAATGGCAATCAATGGGAAGGTTTAAAAATAAAGAGTATAGAGCCAGTACAACTTAATTTTATTAAGCCAATAGTTAAATATAAAGTTGCGGTTATTAACCAGAATTTATGGGGTATTGTTTATAATTCAGACAACTTTGAAGAGGACTTTAGAGATACTGCTAGCCAACTATGCAAGCTATTAAATCAAAAAGCAGCTAACATATGGGAAAAAGATAGAATGGATATGAAAGTTAGAAAAATATCTAAAGAATCTGCAATAAATGACGAAGCTCCAATGTATTTAAGATATGATACTGATAAAGATATGCCAATCTCTGAGATAATAAGTAAAAATGATATTTACTATGGAGATGAAAATAATAGCGAAATTCAATCACAACCATATATTTTAATTAGACGAAGAAAATCTGTAATAGAGGCAAGAAGAATTGCTGAAAATGAAGGAGTAGCCAAAGAAGAGCTTGAAAAAATAATTGGTGACAATCAGACTTGGGAAGAAGCTGGAGAGCAAGCTAAATACGAGGTGGACGATAAAGTTACTATTATTACTAAGTTTTATAAAAATAATGGACGAGTCTATTATACAATGTCTACAAGATACTTGGATATTATTAAAGACAAAAATAGTGTTTTAACAAGATACCCCATTGTACATATGTTATGGGAAGACAAAGCAGGTTCTGCTAGAGGCGAAGGAGAAGTTAGAAATCTTATACCAAATCAACTTGAAGTTAATAAAACGCTTATGAGAAGAGCATTAGTTGCAAAACAAACAGCCTACCCACAAAAGATTGCAAAAGTAGACTCAATAGAAAACCCTAATGCAGTTGATACTGTCGGTGGCACCATTAAAGTAAAAGGAAAAGAAGTTGAAGATGTAAAGAAGATGTTTGCTGTTACGCAACCTACTCAAATGAGTCCCGACGTTGAGGCACTACAGAATGATTTAATTAAAACTACCAGAGAACTTGCTGGTGCTGGAGATATTACAACAGGTTCTGTAAATCCTGAGAGTGCGTCTGGCAAAGCTATTCTCGCTGTTCAAAACGCGTCTCAACAACCATTAGTTGAGCAAATGGCTGCATTAAAAGATTTTATAGAGCAAGTTGCTTTAATTTGGCTTGATATGCTTATTACATATAATCCTAATGGAATGATTTTGCAAGATAAAAGTGTTGACCAGATAACAGGACAAGAAACTATAACACCTATCAAGGTAAATGAAGAAGCACTAGCAAAACTTAAAGCTTCTGTAAAAATAGATATAACACCTATTTCAGCCTATGACAAATATGCTCAAGAGCTTAGCATAGAAAACTTACTAAAAGGTGGCTGGTTTAGTCCAGATAAAATAGGTCAATTAGAAACTTATGTTGAAGCATTGCCAGATAATAGTACAATGCCAAAACAACAATTAATAGAAATAATAAAGAAAGTTAAAGCTAAACAAGAGTATATTGCACAAATACAGGCTCAAATGCAAATGCAAACTCAAAGAGCTAGACAATTTTTACAAAATGACCCTGCTTCTCAAGCTTCTCAAATTGCAGAAGCTCAAGAAAGAATTAATCAACAAGAAAACGTTAGCCAACCTATACAATAATTTAATAAAGTTAAAGAAGACACATAGATGTCTATTTTTTATGCCCAAAACTGCTGAATGGCTTTAAAAGAATGTAGGAATTAATAGTCGACAGACTTTAAATGGAGAAATAAAAATGGGAAATGAAGAAGAGAACAACTTAAGTGTTGTAAATCCAAATGCAGTAGAACCAACTACTGATGAAAATACTGTTACTCAAACAGCAGAAGAAAATGTGGAAGGAATAAACAATGCCACTGATACAGATAATTCAAATGTTAATGTAAAAATTAACACAGAACCTGTAAAAGAAAAAATGTTTACACAAGAGCAAGTCAACAAAATTGTTCAAGAAAGAGTAAGAAGAGCAAAAAGTGATGAAGAATCACAGCTTAGAGAATTACAAAATGTTCTTAATGCAGGACTTGGAACTAACTCAGTTAAAGAGTCTACAGAGAAACTGAAACAGTTTTACAAAGAACAAGGAGTAAATATTCCAGAATTACCACAATATGACGAACAAGATGTTGAGACATTAGCTAAGGCAGACGCAAGCAGAATTATTGATTGCGGATATGACGAAATAGTAAATGTAGTGGACCAACTTGCTACAAAAGGTGTAGAGAAAATGACTACACGAGAAAAATACTTGTTCAAAAATTTAGCTGAAGAAAGAAAAAATCAAGAGGCTATAAAAGAACTAAAAAGTATAGGGGTTGGAGACGAAATCTTAAATGATAGCAATTTTAAAAATTTTGCTAACAAATTTGATTCATCTAAAACAACGACAAAAGAAATATACGAAATGTATAAAAAGATGCTTCCACCAAAAGAAGCACCAAAACCAATAGTGTCAATGAAGAACAGCGATAGTTCAGCTGATGTAGTTAAGGACTTTTATACTAAAGAAGAAGCTGCAAAATTTACGAAAACAGACTTCGATAAAAATCCAAAACTATTTAAAGCTGTATGTGATTCAATGCCTCGTTGGTAATTTTTATTTAGGAGGAAAAATAAATGTCAGTAAAAAACTTTATACAAACTATATGGTCTAAGAAAATACAAGATGACCTAGAGTTAAAATTAAAATTAATTAAAAATTGTACTAGAGAGTACGAAGGAGACTGTAAATATGCACAAACAGTTAAAATATTGGGAGTAGGAGACCCAACAATAAGTGGATATCAAGGAGTTGTGGACTATGAAGAAATGTCAGACTCTAGCCAATTATTAACAATAGCTTTTGCAGAGTATTTCTCTTTTGCTGTAAAAGATATTGATAAGGCTCAATCTGTTCCAGGATTACCTGAAAAATATCAGCAAAAAGCTACATCTAAACTAGCTCAAAGAAGAGAAATAAACCTTGGAAGATTAGTTGCTGGAAAATGTATAACAACTATAAATGAAGGACAAGCTACTTACGGCAAGACTCAAGATTCTGATATAAAAACATACAAAGATTACTTTGTACAAAAAACAATAAATGGTAAAACAATATACCAAAGAGTTGCAAAACCAGTAAAAGCTGATATTGCAAATTATTATGAAATAACAAGTGGTACATATGAAGAAGGTGCTAAAAATGTAACAACAGCATCTGCAAAAACACAAACAGGTGTAAAAACGGCTATAGACGATGCCATAGTTGCATTAAGAGAGAGAAACTTTGATGTTGGAGGCGTTATAGAAATAGACCCTGCAACATATTCAACATTTAAGAACAACTTAGTTGAGTTATCTACAAACAATCCTGAGCTAATAAGAAAAGGTATTGTAGGTATGTATGATGATTTCGAGGTTGTAATGTCAAATGCTATTTACAATGACGGTACAAATAGATATTGTATAGTTAGAAGTAAAACTGCTATTGCATTTGCAGGGCAAATCAACGAAGTTGAAAGTTTAAGACTACAAAATGCATTCTCAGATGGTATTAGAGGATTAGATACCTATGGAATGAAGATAATAGCACAAGACGAATTACAATGTGTTAAAATACCTGCATAGGAAAAGGGCTAGAAATAGCCCTTTTATATATGTCTATAATAGTTTAATGTAGTGCAACTCTACAAATAGGCAGAAGGAGAAAAGAAAATGAAAAAATATTATGTAGAAAAACCGGATTTAAAACCTTATGAAGGGATAATAGTAGATAAAAATACAAAACTTGAATATAAAAACGATATGGTAGAGCAAAAATTGGAAAATTTAAAATTTGTTTCTACATATGTAAAAGATACTAAAAAATATAAAACAACAAGCATTGTAGAAATAAATCTTGATGAGGGAGAAGTTCTTCTCTTAGAAGAAGAAGGAAGAGGATATTTTCTTCCAGCAGATAGTACACCAGTAGAAAGTATAGACGAAGCAATAAATGATTATAAATCATTAAAAGAAGCACTAACTGGCAAGGAGGAATAATATGACTTTAGGGGATTTTAAACAAAAAGTATTAAGACTTATTGAAGAAATAGATGTTAATAAAAAAGATTTAACAGATGATCCAGATATAGCAAATAAATTTAATACAGTAACAAATCAGTTGATGTATGAATTATTTAGATATAAAGGAATTGTAGTAAAAGATACTATAAACGTTAAAGAAAATGAAGAATACATATTAAGCGAAGAATACTCAGACTTTTATCAATTAAAAATAATAAAAGGTGTTAAATACAATATAGATGATGATATAGTAACATTTTTAGAAGATGGTACAGCTAATATATATTATTATAAATATCCTAAGGCAATAAACAAAGATACAGAAGATACTTATAAATTTGAACTTGCACCAGAGGTATTAGAGTGTATGGTATATGGAGTTGCTGCAGATATATTAAAAAGTGACGTATCAAGTAATTATGGACAAGTATATGCACAAAGATATTCAGAACTAAAACAAATGCTTGACCCAAGAAAAGCTCAAGGAAGTATATATATAGATGGAGGAATCTAATGTCAATAAAAAGTGGAGATTTAATAACTAGAATATATAGTAATTTTAGAGGGGTAGACTTTTCGAACCATGAAGTTAGTCAATATAGAAGTCCAGACTCAAAAAACATGTGGAAGAACTATAAAAAATTAGGTAAATGCATTGAAAGCAGACCAGATATAGAATTGTTTAAAAGTTTTAATAATACTATATATGGTTTGTTTTTTTATACTATAAATACAATAGAACACATGATAATTCATTGTGGAACAAGCTTATATGATTATAATATGAGTACAAAAGAGCAAAAAATAATAAAATCTACTGGTATGAATCCAAGAAGAAGCCAAAGTTTTATATATAATAACATTTTATATATAAAAGATGGGATAAACTATCTTGAGTATGATGGAGAAACATGTAAAGATGTAGAAGGATATATTCCAACTACTTCGATTTCGAGAAGACCAGAAGGCGGAGGAACGCAATATCAAGATATAAATTTATTAACTGGATACAGAAAGAATAGTTTCTGTGCAGATGGTAAAAGTAAAGAATACTATTTGGATACTACAGAGATAGAGAGTGGAAAAACTAGATGCTGGATAGATGGAGTAGAAACTACTGATTTTAGTGTTAATACATTTAATGGGTGTATTACATTTAATACAGCTCCAAGTGCTCCAAATACAGACGGACAAGATAATGTTACTATACAATTTTGCAAAACTATAAGTGGATATAGAGAAAGAATTACTAAATGTACATTATTAGAGCCTTTTGATAATCGTGTATTCTTTGCAGGAAATCAAGATTATCCTAATACATTATTCCATAGTTCTTTAGAAAATCCTCGTTATGTTTCAGATACTGATTATTACGAAGAAGGTTTAGATAGTGCAAATATAAAAGCAATGATAGCTGGGAATAATGCATTATGGGTATTTAAAGAACCGTCACAAGCTAATACTACAGTATTCTATCATACACCAGCGACTTATGATGATGGGAAGGCTTATCCAAGCACGCATTCAAGTATTTCAACAGGTTGCGTTGCAACGGGAATTAACTTCAATGATGATATAGTTCTGTTCTCAGACAGAGGAATGGAAGGTATAAGCAGTGATGTTACTACAGAACAAGTATTACAGCATCGTTCATCACTTATTGATAGTAAATTATTGCAAGAAAGCAATTATAAGAATTTAATATTACAAGAATATGATGGTTATTTATTGGTAATAATAGATAACCATATTTATTTAGCAAATTCGAGGGATAAATTCACATTAGATAACCATGTAGAATATGAATGGTTTTACTGGGAATTAAGCAAAAATATAACCTATGCAACAGTTAAAAATGGAATACTATATTTATGTAGTGATGATGGAATATACACATTGACTAAAGATAATACAAATATAGAAGCATATTGGTCTACTTGTAAAGATTCATTCAATACAGAACAATATCAAAAGATAACAAATAAAAAAGGATGTGTATTAAACTTAGATGGAGATACAATTTCTGTATATGTAAGAACAGATGACAATGAGTTCGAAAAAGTAGACGATTATATAAATATAAAAGGATATATTATACCAAGAATAAAACAGAAAAAATGGAAAGAGATACAATTTAAGTTTGCAAGCAATGTACCATTTAGTATTTATGATTTTACAATACAAAGTTATATTGGAAGTTTTGTAAAAAGATAGGAGATAAAAATGGCAGAAGATTATATAAAGATGGCTGAAGATTACGTTAATAAATATACTCAAAATCCAGGACTATTAAGCGATGTAAATTATAATGATTCAAGATTAACAGATATAAAAAATGAGCAAGCACAAAAAGAAAATGAAATGACAAATGAGTATAATCAAATGATTAATAGCTCGGATAAATTTTATAATGAACAAATTCAAGCTTCAAAAGATTATGCTAAACAACAGCAAGAGTTACAAAATCAAAAGACACAACAAGCTATTGATGTTATAAATCAAAATAAAGATAAAACTCAAAAAGACTATATAAAAGAACAAAAAGGAGCATATGCAGATTATCAAAAACAAATAGACCCATATAGTGTGAATGCGGAAAATTTAGCTTCTAACGGTTTGTCTAATAGTGGATATAGTGAAACCTCAAAAGTAAGTATGTATAATACATATCAGAATAGAATTGCAACTGCTAGAGAGTCTTTAAATACTGCTATATTGAATTATGACAATGCAATTAAAGAAGCCCAGCTAACCAATAATACTACACTTGCAGAAATAGCAGCAGAATCACTTAAAAATCAACAAGAATTAGCTCTTCAAGGATTCCAATATAAAAATACATTAATACAGACAAAGCAACAACAATTACAAGAATTAGGAACTAGATATGATAATAAATATCAGAATATGTTATCTCAGATTAATAATGAGCTATCTTCTAAGAGGGATTTATTCAATACATTATCAGGATTATTGACTCAAAGAAAACAATTAGAGGAAAATATTAGGCAAGCAAACGCAGAAATGGCATATAAACGCGAACAATTAGCATATCAAAAACAAAGAGATGCAATAGCAGACCAACAATGGCAAAAAGAATACAATGCTAAGTATGGTAGTTCATCTTCTAATAGTTTAAGTGTCGGGAATAACTTAACAGTAAGTAATAGTAGTAATAAGAAGATAAATACAGAGGAAGCATTAGGACACATTCAAAATTTAGCTAATATTGCTAACAATTCAAAATCTGCAGAAAATAGAACAAAAGCAAAAGAAATTATTAGTGAATTTGTAAATAAGATAGATAATGCATATAGTCAAGGTAAAATATCTCGAGAAGATGCATCTAAGATATATGATATAGCATACCCTATAATAGGATAATGGAGGAACGGAATGTCTTTATATGAAGATTGGAAAAAGCAGAAAGAAAGCTCTTTATATTCTCAATATAAGAAAAAGAAAGAGGAAGAAAGAAAACAATATCTAACAGAATTAAGTAACAATACAAATAATACAACATCTAATAATCAAACGAATAATAACTTGAAAATTTGGAAACCAAATGAAAGCACACAAAGTTCACAATTATTGCAGACTAATCAGGCAAATAATGAAAAAAAGTATAATCTTCCAGTGAATATCAATAAATCTAACAATGCAAAAGATTTATTAAAAAAAGCAGAAGAATATAAAAAATCAGATTCAACTGAAAATGTTGCTCAGAGCAATTATGTTGGAAATACCGAAAATATAATAGATAATCAATATAAAAACACCAAAATATCTCAAGATATTTTAGGTATTGGTGAAAACTTAGCAAGAGGAGCCTCATCTGGGCTAAAACAAACAATGAACTATGCAACAGCAGTTAATAAAGGGTATGCTGGCTATAATAATATTACTAATCAATTGGCAAGAGCTAAATATTTATCAACACCAATAGACCAAAGAAATGAAGATGACTTAAAAAAGAATTTTATAGAAGAAGCGGTAAACAATAGTATAGCAAAAGACAATGAAGCAATATCAAAGAATATAAACGCTATGAGTAATAAAACAACTAAAAAACTTGCTGAATTGGCTCCATCTATTGGACAAATGGGAACAGGAACAGTAATAGGCTCAGTTAATCCTATTCTTGGAGGAGAGTATTTTTTCACAAGTGCAGCAGGTAGTTATTTAGACGATGCAAAACAAAGAGGAATGAATGACAAACAATCTATTATGTATTCGACTGTTATGGGAGGCTTAGAAGCTATAACCGAAGAAGTAGGATTAAGGAATTTCCAAAAAGCTGGTGGAGCAATAAAAGCATTAGCATCTGGTACTGGCAAAGAAGGAGTAAAAAAAGCCGTACAAGAATTTGCTAATAAAGAAATTGCAAAATCAGTTAAAGATGTATTAAAGAACTATGGCATAGGTATTGCAGATAACTTTGTTCAAGAAGCGATTATGGATCCATTACAAGAAATATCAGCAACTGCTATAGCAGGAAAAAATAAAGCAGACTGGTCAAACATGGGTCAAAAGATGATACAAGATGGTATTAATGGTGGACTCGTTGCTGCAATAGTTGGAGGTGCAAATTTAGGAGTAAATTCATGTATTGGAATCGTTGAAAAAAGTAGCAATGGACAAACTATTACACAAGCAGAATATAATCAAGCTTTACAAGATGCGCAAAAAGCTGGTGTTGATGTACAACAAAATATAAAAGAAAAAATTGGTGAACAGATTAATAATATAAATAGTAACGAAAACATAGCACCTATACAAAACAGTAACAATGTTCAAATGGAACAGAATATTGAACGACAAAAACAAATAATAAAAGATTTTAATGAAAGTGCAAGACAATACAATATAGATTATAGCAATGAAGACTTAAAAGAAATAAATCAAATGTATAATCAAAGAGGAATAAAAGCATATTTTGATGAGAATACATTTAAAAATAATAACGATGCTTTTTCAGTATGGAAACCAGTAATAGATGAAGAAGGTAATATATCAAGCAGAGAAGTAGTAATTAATCCAAATGCACAAGATACAAAAACAAGAGTACAGGAACTTGCAATACACGAATTAGGGCATGATTTAGATTTAAACGAAGTACAAGATATGATTCTCAAAGATGCAAGTAGAAAAGAAAACTGGGAAGGTGCAAGAAAATCATTAGAAAATACATATAGAGAAGCATATAAAAATGATGGAATAAATATCTCAGAAGAAGAGTTTAACAAGATAGTAGATGAAGAAGCAACAATGAGTATCTTACAAAGGGAACTAGGAAGTCAAGAGTATGTAAATAGACTTGTAAATCAAAATCAATCTATTGCAAAGAAAATATATAATTGGGTAATAGATAAGTTAAATAAATTTACAGGTGGGAAAAATGAGAAGATATTCTGGGCAGATGTGAAGAATAAATTTGAAACAGCATATAATCAAGAATTTAATAAAAATGAGAATGTAATAAAATTTTTGATAGCAGGAAGGAAATCATTAGAGAATATAAAAAATGATAGTTATTCATATAATAGAGGAGTAAATTCATATAATAATGCAATAAATCTTGCTAAACAAAATATTGATAATGAACAAATAAGACAAAAGACAGGTTGGTTCCAAGATAAAAATGGAGATTGGAAGTATGAATTTTCTGACAAAGATATGGCATTAAAAAATGTAAAAATTCAAAAGAATAAAATATATAAACTTGTTGATATATTAAAACATGATACATTATTTACATTATATCCTGAAACTAGAGATTATAAAGTTGAAGTTAGTGATAAAATTAAAGGAAATGCATCATTTGATAGAAAAAACAATACAATAACAGTTAGTTCAAGATTAATAAAAAATAATAAATCATTAGAAGGTACATTGATTCATGAGATACAACATGCTATTCAAAATATTGAAAAATTTGAAAGAGGAACAAGTACTAAAGGAAGCAAATTAAAATATTACAATAGTTTAGGAGAAATTGAAGCAGCAGAAACTAAAGAAAGATTTTTGGCAGAAAAATATCAAAATAAAGATATGTCAAAAATTGCTCCAGAAAGTTCAAAAGCAAATCCACAGCATAAAAACTTAAATGAATATTTAAAAAATAGAAACTTACTTGATAAAGTTAAAGATAGTATGTATAATTATTTTAACAAGAAAGGTGGAAATAATTATGAAGTTTCTGAAGAAATTGTGGAAAAAAGTACAACACAAAATAATAGCTTGGTGGATGAGCGAAAACGTATAGAATCTGAAAATAATTCAGGTTCTTTTTCTTTTGACAAAACTGCTAAAAGATATGAAGATTTATTATTATCTGACACTTTGAGTTATAATAAACGTGATAATGGTACATTAAATATAGAAATGTATAAAGGAAAAGAACTTATAAACCAAATTACAGTAAACTCAAAAGAAGAAGCAATAAAACAATTAGGAAATGATATTTCAAATTATATATATGAAAATGCTAATGAAAATATACAGACACTAGATTTAAAACAACAAGATAAAAACAATTATAAACCAGTTACGCATAAAGAAAAACAACTAGACATTATTAAAAAAACAAATACTATGCTAGATGATTATCATGTTGGAATAAGAAATATTGAAGATATAAAAACATTTGAAGAAGCTATTAATGATGAAGAAAGTTTTAGTTGGGGAGATTATTCAAAAGAAGATGCAGAAAGAGATTTAAAAAGAAATAGAGTTCGAGTATATTCATCTTATGCAATAAAAAATGGTACATTTGTTAGTACATCATATGAACAAGCATTGGAATATGCAGGAATGGATAGGTCTAAAGTACATAGTAAAGAAATAAGACCTTCAGAAGTTGCATGGATAAACGGTGATGAAGGGCAATATGCAAATACAAATCAAAAATATGCTTTACCAACAAAAGAATGGCAACAATTTTTAGAGGATAACTACCAAAAGCAAGGCACAGGGAAGAACTTAAAAGAATACAATTTGCCAACAATGCAAGATGTAAAATCATCTAACGTAGAACAAAAAAATCAAAATGTAAAAATACCAATGAAAAGTGATATAGAAAAAGAAAATTTTAATTCTAATATGGATAAGTACAATTTTTACAAAAGTAGAAAAATTAAAGCCAATGAAGAAGCAATTAATTCTTTAATTTCATATAAAAATGAATCTATTAGAAGTATAGAAAATAAAATAGCAGAAAAAGAAAATGCATTAAAAAATTTAAAAAATAGTGATACTAAAGTTGCTGCAAATATAAGAAACCAAATAGAAAACTTAAAAGTAAGAAAGAGTAAAATAGAAAATGATTATAATTTAAAAATTGATAAATTTAATCAAAAAAATACTAAAGAAAAGTTAGATGTAGAAACGCAAAATGAAATGAAGAAAGATGCAAGAGAAACTTTATCCGAAGAGATAAAACCATTATTGAATGGCATCGAGAATTGGAAAGATAAAGATTTGTTAGGTGGTTTTAGATACAATAGAGAAACAGCTCAAAGAAATACTTATGATGTGGTAAAAGATAAATCACAAGCAGCTACAATAAATGCAACTATATTTGACCCTATTCAAGTACATCAAGCAGAAAAAACAAGAGAAACTAATAAAATATTTAATGAAATAAATAATCTAAAGTTAGATAAAACTAAGAAATATGATTATGTCCCTGAAAATGATATAAAACCAATTAAAATAGATGAAGCAACACTTGCACAATTATATATTGAAAATAAAATAAATGATACAGACTTAAAAAAATATAATGTTGACGTAAATAGAATAAAGACAATATCCAAAACGTTCACTAATATATTAGATAATTTATATAATCAAATGAATGAAACACTTGTAGAGTATGGATATGCACCTATTAAGAAAATAGAAAATTATTTTCCACATTTTACAGAAAACAAAGCTGACTCAACTTTAGGCAAAATTGCTAGTTACTTTGGAATAGAAATAAATAATCAAGAATTACCAACTGAAATAGCTGGAAAAACGGATACATTTAAACCAGGGAAAACTTGGAATGCTAATTTGTTGAAAAGAAATACAAACAAAACAGATTACGATGCATTAAAAATACTTGAAAGATACGTAAATGGCGCTGAGGATATAATTCATACAACAGGAGATATTCAAAGAGTAAGAGAATTTTCTAAGCAAATTAGATATAATTTTTCAGATGATGGTGTGAAAGAAAGAATTGATAATATAAATAATAATGAAGATTTAATGCAATTTGAAAAAGAAGAAGCAATAGATGCAATTTTTTCTCAGGAGAAAAATCAACTTTCTCATTATGTTACATGGTTAGATGATTACGCAAATACTTTAGCAAATAAAAAATCATTTTCTGATAGAAACATTGAAAGAGAAGTAGGAAGAAATATTTATACTAATATGGCCAATATTGAAAGTAGAATTGCAGCAAATACAATAGGAGGAAATCTAAGTGTATCATTAACTAACTTTGCACCAATTTTTCAAAGTATGGGTAGTACAAAACCAATAAATGTATTTATGGGAATGATAGAAACTACTAAAAATAATATTCTAGGATTAATTAAAGGTGAAAAAGACACAAGCTTTGTTCAAAATTCTAATTTTCTTACAAACAGGTTTGGCACAGATACAATAAGTGCTAAAACTACAACTCAAAATATTTCTGATATATTTTCAAAACTAATGAATAAGATTGATGAATTTTCATCTGAAAGTATTGTTAGAGCAAAATATAGAGAAAACTTACAGAATGGGCTAAGCGAATATGAAGCACTAGATAAGGCGGATAAAGATACTGCAAAGATAATGGCAGATAGAAGCAAAGGAGCATTGCCCATTTTTTTTAATAAGAAAAATCCTATATCAAAGCTTATGACTATGTTCCAAGTAGAGCCTAACAATATAATAAGTAACTATTTTAAAGATATGCCTCAAGACGCTGAAACAAAACAACAATTGGCATATAACTATGGAAAGCTAATGGTTGCCTCTTATGCATTTAATACAATTATAATGGCCGTAAGAGGAGGGAATGAAGTTCTACCAGACCCAATAAGAATAGTAAGTTATATGATAAAATGGCTAACTGGTGATGATGACGACGAAAAAGAAAAGGCAAAAAATGACCTAACAGAAGCACTAATAAGCTCAGTTCCATTTGTCCAAAATGCTGCTGGACTATTAGGATATGAAGATATAGGTAGAATACCGATTTCGAATGCAATGCCTGATTTAGCGAAAATAAGTAGCTTAATGGATAAAGACGTGGATTCGAATTATAAAAAAGAAACATCAATAAAAGAAATATCTAAACCATTGTTATATTTAGGGCTTCCAGTGGGTGGAGCACAAATAAATAAAACTATACAAGGAATAGAAACATTAAAAGCTGGAGGGAGTTACACAACCAATAAAAAAGGAGAAAGACTATTGCAATTCCCAGTTGAAAATGCCAATATATTAGACTATGGTAAGGCTGTAGTTTTTGGTAAATGGTCTTTGCCGGAGGCTCAAAATTATTCTAAGAGCCTAAATGCAAAACAAACTAAAATTTATGAAGAAAGTAACATACCATATAAGGAATTATTAGACTTCATAGACAAAGGAATGACTAAGAAAGAAGATAAATTGAATTATCTAAATTCTACAGATTTAGCAACAGAACAAAAGTGGGGCATATATAAATATGATATATTAAGCAATACTACTAGAGCAGATGGTAGCTCACAATTACAAGATGCTGAATATATAATAGAAAATGGAGTAAGCAAAGAACAATTTATAAATATATATAATAAGGCACAAAAAAATAACATTGATATTCCAACTCAGAAAGAGTATAAACAAATGAAAAAATCAAATATTTCATTAAACAACTATATTGATTATAAAATAAAAGAAAAAGATGAAACTAAAAAACAAAGAGATAATGGAACATTAAGCAAAAATCAAAGTTTATCTAATGTGGATAAAATAGATATTTTATTAAATTCAAGGTATTCTGACAAAGAGAAGAGAGGTATCTATGAAAATTATATTAAAAGCGAAAAAGATACAGAATATAAAATAATGAGCTATACGAATGTAGATATCGATGAATATCTAAAATATAAACAACAAGAGTTTGAAAGTGATTATAAAGATGACGGAACTACAACAGGTAAAGCAATAACAAATAGCAAAAAGAAAAAAGTATATGAATATGTTAATTCTAGCGGTATGAGCTATGAACAAAGATTATTATTATTAGGCATGCAATATAAATTAAATGGACAAGAACGAACTACTCTAGCAAATTATGTGAATAACCTAGATATAACTTCAGATGAAAAGATAGAGATATACGAGAAATTAGAAGGATTTACAGTATATAAGAATGGAAATATAAAATGGTAGGAGGTAATATGGCAAGTAAACAAGATAGTAATGGAGTAAGAACAGCACAGGACTTAGAGAAAAAATATGATTTTGCTTCGTTGTTAGGCTTAAAGAAAAATGTTGAGTATGCTCAAAAGTCTATACTGAAAATTAACAATGAACTTAATAATATATTAAATTCCTTAATATTAAACTTAAAAAATGTACTAGATAGCCAGAGTGAGGTTTCACTCTGGTTTTATAGTGGGATACCAACAACAGAAAATGAACCATATATAAGTTGGAACTCTCAAGAAGAACATTATGGTGATATTTATTATGACCAGGCAACTGGATATGTATATCAATATTCAGAAGAGGGTTGGAAAAGAAATAAGGATACATCTTTGGTACAAGCAATGGCACTAACAAATTCAGAACTCGTAACCAATGAACATGAAAGAAAAGTTTTTTTCGATGTTCCAGTAACTCCATATTCAAGTGGAGATTGGTGGATAAAAGAAGAAGGAATATTATATATATGTCAATTAGGTAAAACAGCTGAATTAACTTATGATGAAGCGGATTTTGTACCGTCTAACCAATATTCTACTACTGTTGCATTACAACAAGGCGAGAAGCTTACGGTATTACAAGGGACGGTTCAGCAAATAACCAAAGACTATGTAAAGTTTACAGACTTAGCAACTGGTGGAAGTACAACGATAGCTGGAGAAAACATAAAAACTGGAGTTATAACTTCTGTAAACTATGCAAGTAATTCTAAAGGAACGAAAATAAATCTTAATAATGGCACTATAGATACCAAGAATTTCAAGTTAGACGAATATGGAAATGTTTCATTATTAAATGGTTCAAAGATAATCACAGATGATGGACTTATGACAAACCTACAGTATTTAGGAAACAATATGGGATATCAGGGGTTAATGACATTAGGGTTAAATGTGGATCTAGCAAATAATAAATTTACAAAGTCAGATATTACTATATATGCAGATATTCCAGATAATTTCAAAGTGGCAAAAGCATATATTACGGTAATTCATCAACCAGTACTTTGGAATAGCCTATATTGGGGATTTACAAGAAATATAGGACTTTATAAAGCTGTTTTTGAAGGAAAGTTTGAAGGAGATTGGGAAAGTGATTTTCAAGATAAAACTGAAAAATTAAGTCAAGTTACGAATATTTTTGATAATAATAATAGTTGGCAACCATCCACGCCATCAAGCTCAAATAATAAAATAGAAAAAAAGACTACACTAGATATTAGTCACCAAATATCATTAGGAATAAATAAGTTTGTTATACAGACTACTGACACGGTGCCTACATTTAGTAGTGATTATAATACTAATCAAAAAAATGCGATGGTAAACAGTGGAAGAGTAATGGCAATATTAAATATATATGGATTTATAAAGAATTAAAGGAGTAAGGGTATGATAGAAATAGAGGATAAGACTATTAGAATGTCTAGAGGAGATTCTGTTAGTATAAACTTAACGATTCCAATTACGGATTCAGAAAATTATAAATTCAAAAATGGAGATAAGATACAGTTAAGAATTTTTGAAAAGAAAAATTACGAAAAGGAACTACTGAAAAAAGAAGTCATAATAACAGAAGAAACCGAAGAGGTGGTAATTAATATTCAAGAAGAAGATACAAAATTTTGTCCTAATATAAATAAACCAAACACATATTGGTACGAAATATCACTAAACGAAGTTGAAACTGTTGTGGGATATGATAATGATGGACCAGCAGAATTTATTTTGTATCCAGCAAAGGCAGGTGTATAGTATGGGATTAGATAGTTGTAATTTAAAAGGCAAGATGAAAAGTTGCAATATAACTGGAGGAAACATTTATCCGACTGGACCAAAAGGCGAGCAAGGTAAGTCATTAGAATTTGACTGGAAAGGAACTTCTCTTGGTGTAAGAACAGAAGGACAAGAAGAATTTGTATACAAAAACTTACAAGGACCAAAAGGCGAAATTGGAGAGGCTAACACCTTAACAATAGGAAAGGTTCAGACGGGGGAAAATGCTTCTGCAACAATAACAGGAGAAGCACCAAATCAAGAGCTAAATTTAGTGCTACCCCAAGGAAATCAAGGACCAGAAGGCGAGCAGGGTAAGTCATTAGAATTTGAATGGAAAGGAACTTCTCTGGGAGTAAGAACAGAAGGACAAGAAGAATTTGTATATAAAAATTTGCAAGGACCCAAAGGAGAGAATGGTGTAGACGCATTAGTAACGCATAAATATCAATTAAAAATCACATCTGCAGTTACTGCGGGAACAGAAGTGACAATACCGTGCTACTATAAGGTCGGACAAGCAGTGCTTGACATTTATCTTAATGGAGAGCGATTATTATTAAGCTCTGACGATGCAGGAACCGATGGACATTATAGAGAAGTTGGAACAGCAAATAGCATATCTAATAAAATAAAAACAACAACTGACTGGGCTCTTGAAGCGGAAGATGTATTAGATTTTGTTGTGAGGGGGGATTATAGTGCAACCTAACTTTAAAAAAAATAACGATACTGGCTGGATACAATGTACCCCAGCATCATCAGACATAAAAATAGTAGACTGGAGTCCACTTCAGTACAGAAAAATAAATGAAATTGTTTATATATGTGGAGCAGTTAAAATAATCAATCCTACATGGGCAAAAACAATTACGCAGATTCCGTATGAATTTGCAGCTGAAGTTGATACTATATGTCGTACAAGTGATGCTAACAACAAATTGACAACATGTGCATTAGCACAAACAGGTATATTGTCATTCTTAGAGACTTCAGTTGATGCAACGGATACTAGTAAGACACCAACTGTTTTTATCAACTTGGCAGTGCCAACAAAAAAGTAGGAGGAAATAATGGAAAAGTCAGATATAATCAAACTTCAAGAGGTTGAGGACAGAAGTAAATCTAATACAAAAAGATTAGACGAGCACGATGATAAATTTAAAGACATAAATAACAAGCTTGAAGATATTCACGAGCTTACATACTCTATAAAAGAAATTGCAACAGAAGTAAAACTCATGAGAGAAGATGTAAATAAGCTAGATACACGTGTTGGCAACATTGAAAATGAGCCAGCAAAAGATTATAAAGAAGTTAAAAGAGCTATAAGAGACAAAATAATCTTATCTATTGTAGGTGCGATTGTTGGTGCTGTTATAGCTTTAATTATTAAATAAAATAATAGGAGGAAATTGTAATTATGGATATATCAGTATTAACACAATATTTTAGTATAGTAGTTGTAGGAATATGTGTATGTGTAGGCTACGTTATAAAAAATAGCCTTGACTTTATACCAAACAAGTACATACCACTAATAATGCTAATTTTAGGATTAGTAATTAATGTATTAATGAATTTAAACGGTATAAACGCAGAAGTTATATTAACTGGAATGTTCAGTGGACTAGCTTCTACAGGACTATACGAAATGTTTAAGAATTTAATTAATCAGGAGGACAAGTAGTATGAATAGAACCGCAAAAGCCTTGAGGCTGTACACACACACACACACACACACACACACACACACACCACATTTCTAGTGGACAAAAATGGAGCAAAGGAGGAAGTAGAGAGCACAGAGATGTAGCAATACTTCCTCGTGATTGCAGATGATTCCGAAATGTAAAATAAAAAATGATACAGGATGGATTGATATGTCTAAGTATGTTAATTCTGCATATTTTGCATCAAGACCAGGGCACTCACCGATGGCAAGAAAAATAAATGGAATTATATACTGGAGAGGAGCTGTTTATTGTTATAAAGACACAAATTTACAAGAAGTAAATATTTTGGAAAATTTGCCGAAATGGGTTCAATTTGACACAGAAAAAGAATTTTCAGGAACATTTGTGACATGGTTTGAATGGAATTATGGTACTATGTTTATTTGTGATGATTACGTGCGAGTGGGCCAAAATTCAACCATCAATGCTGTATCAAATGATTGGAAAGCATTTAATCTTGCAACAATAAGTGGATATCCAAGTGCTTAATAAAAATGGTTCAAATAATAATTGTTGCAGTTGAATATGTTAAACTAGAAGAATAATTTTTGCAATCGCTCTCCAAAAAATAAGATGATACCTATCACAAAACAAATAAAAAATCAGATAAATAATAATGAAAAAGAACAGATAAAAACAGCTGTGTACATTAATGAATTTATAAATGTAAGCACTTCTACAAATGTTGCTTTCAAAACAATGTTCCCTAATTTAAGCTTGGATAAAGTTGTATGTTTTAATATAGAAATTGTAAATGTGTATGAAACATGGGATAGGGTTTATGCTCATATTCTATATCAACCGGAAAACCCAACGAGTGGAAGAAGTGGGGAATTACAAATAAGAAATTATGCTTCAATTCAAAATGTAGTTGTTAGAGTCACAGCTTTTTATAGAGAATAAAAAAGAAAAGAGGAATAGTTATGAATATAATA
The DNA here is from genome assembly GCA_022785265.1 of Clostridium sp. Lineage (GTDB taxonomy): Bacteria > Bacillota > Clostridia > Clostridiales > Clostridiaceae > Clostridium. The sequence continues at coordinate 29,209 of JALFQD010000257.1, forward strand.
GAAACTAACTTAGAATTTAAAGATATGTCGACAAGAAAGTCAACAGAAAGAATAATCCTTCATCACGCAGATGCTAAAAGTTGTTCTGCTGAGGACATTCATAGATGGCATCTAAACAATGGCTGGAGCGGTGCTGGATACCACTTTTTAGTAAGAAAAGATGGTAAAGTATATAGACTTCGTCCAGAAGATAAAGTGGGAGCACACGCATACGGTTCAAATTATAATTCTTTAGGAATATGCTTCGAAGGAGACTATATGCAAGAAGATATGCCAGAAGCTCAAAAAGAAGCAGGACAAGAATTAGTTGCATATTTAAAGAATAAGTACAATATAACAACAGTACAGGCTCATAGAGATGTATGTGCAACCTCATGCCCTGGAAACAAATTTCCATTCGATGAGATTGCCAATTCTGAGGCAAGCAATGAAATTATATCTCAACCACAAAAAAATGAAAATAAAGGCAACGTTGCAAGAATACAAGCTACTTTAAATGAAAGATACGGACTAAATATTGCAGTAGATAATATTTATGGAAATGAAACTAAAAAAGCACTGGTAAAGGGCTTACAAACAGAACTAAATAAACAATTTGAAGGAAACTTAGTTGTTGATGGAATATTTGGAACTAACACATACAATGCTTGCATAAATGTTCGCAAAGGAGCAGAAGGAAATATCACATATTTAATTCAAGCAATGTTAGTATGTCATTCATTCGACATAGATGCGGACGGAATATTTGGACCTGCAACTGAAATGGCAGTGAGAGATTTTCAATCAAGAAATGGATTATCTGCAGATGGAATAGTAGGAAAGAATACATTCAATAAATTATTCAAATAAAATTTGGTAGGAGAAATCCTACCTCTTTTTTTATGCCTGAAATGGCTATTTTTGAGGCATAAAAGTATATGATTAAAAAATAAAAACGTCTTAAATCACAATGTCGTGAGTCAATTTTGAACTGTTTTTAGAGCAAATTCGACAATATTTACTTTTGGATAAATATGTGATATGATGTATATCACATTTAAATAAGAGGATATATATCATGAAAAAAACAATATTTTTTGTACTAAAGATGATTGGGACGATTGTATCATTATTTATAGCACCTTTTATATTTCCACTATTGGCTAAACTATTTATTTATTGGAAATGGTTCGAAAATATAGAAGATTTGCAAAATACAATAAAAGTATTTAGTAATATGTATACATTAATAAGCATTATTATAATGGTATTAATATTATTATGGTTCTTTCATGATTGGAAAGACGTAAAGAAAATATTTCAAGGGATAAGAAGTTTTAAATTAAAAGATTTTGAGATTTCAAAAGAAAGTGCAGAGAATGTAATAAAGGAAAATGAAGAAAAGACGAAGATCATTAAAGAGTTGAAAGAAGATAATAAGAATAATTCGGCAGATAGCGAAGAAAGTAAGAAAGCAATAAAAGAACAATTATTTTCACAGAAAAAGAATAATGATATATGTGACAATAGCAATTTAGTAAATGAAAATAAAAGATTGAAATATTATTCTGCTTATAATATAATAAATGTGGAAACAAAAGGTTTACTGCATAAAATATATAATGAAAAATATATAGAAACAGAAGAATTTAAAAAGCAAATAATTGACGGCTATACTAGAAGAAATAAACATAACATAAAATTCAGCAAAAAAGATATAAACAAAGTCGCAACTAGCAAATATAATACTATATATGAAGGACTATTGTATCTAAATATAATTGAACCTTCAGAAGATGATAAAGAAATAAGATTAACAAACGAAGGAAAAGAATTTGTTGAAAAATATATTGAAGGAGGTGCATTATAATGAATGCAACAACAATAGGCAAGTATTTTTTATCAAAAAATAGAGAATTAACGGACATACAAATACAAAAGTTAACATATTATGCTTATGCATGGTATATGATAAAACATAAAGATTCTAAAATATTTGATGAGAGCCCAGAAGCATGGGTACATGGTCCAGTTTTTAGAAGTCTTTATGATGCAATGAAAAAAAGTAGCTTTTATGAAGTGAATGATGAAATAGACGTCGGAAATGAAAAGGAGTTTCTGGATATAATATATAAAATTTATAGTAAATATTCTGGAAATGAACTGGAAGCAATGACTCATTCTGAAAAGCCTTGGAAAGATGCGAGGGCAAGAGCAGGGCTTAAGTATTATCCAGCAACCCGTTCTACAGAAAAAATTAAAGATGAAGATATATGGGCATGGGGCAATGAAAACATATAAAAATAATCGAGGAAGCATTATAGCCTCCTCATAATTGGTTTATGAGCAAATTAGTATTTGAGTGACTCAAAATGACTTTGTCGAAATTTAATATATAATTTAATCATAAAAAAGAAACGCGTTTCTCCAAGAAAAAGGAGAAGAACTTATGGAAAAAAATCTAGTAATAAATGAGAAGATTTATAAGAATTATAAAAGTGAAATTGGTAAAGATAATGACTATTTCACTCGAAACGAATTACAAAATTTAATGCAATATTTAATGCAATGCCAAGAAAAAGTTGTAAAAAGCGAAGGGAAAATATAAAAAATGAAATTTTAAGGACACCTTAGAAATGCCTTAAAATAGTGCGTTAAGAGAAATTATGAAAAACGAAGAGAAGATATAAAAACATATCCTCCCGTTCAAGGCACCAAAAATAGACACTCTGTAACCTAGTAATATTAACGGTTACAGAGTGTTTTTAATTTTAAAATAATGCAATTTTAATGCAACTAGACTTTTATAACGAAAAACTTTCATTTATTTTTTTGAAGTATTTTTCTACTTTAGAGAACTCATCTTCTTTAAACTTATCAAATACAGAGGTATATGTATTTAATGTTGTTTCTATATCTTTATGACCTAATAATTTTTGTAATACGACAGCAGACATTCCTGCTTCAATACAACGAGTTGCAAAAGTATGTCGCAACATATGAGTATTTACATTGCTCGACTTTAAATTAACGAATCCATTTTTTTTCTTTTTCTTAGTAGTAACCACTCTAATATTTGCATCCTTGCAAATTTTCTTAAAGTGAGAATTAATTGTTGAAGGATTAATGAAATTTCCGTTTAAAGTGAATAAGTACCCTTGGTAAGTATAATTTGTAAAGATAGGTAATAAAACGTCTAAAAAAGGAATCTCACGCATTCCAGTGTATGTTTTTGTGGTTTTTCCTATGATTATTTTATCGTTTTTATCTTTTGTTAGTGTTTTGGTTATTTTTATTTTTTTGTTTTCTAAATCAATATCGTCTGACTTTAGTGCTAAAATTTCTCCAATTCGCATTCCAGTAAATAAAGCTATATATATTATATCTTTATAACAGTCATTTGTTTTAGATAGTTCTGCCAGCAATAAATTTTGCTCATCTACTTCTAAGGCTTCAACTTTTTTTGTTTCTTTTTGAGATTTGGGCTTTATTATAGCACCTTTTAAAGTAAAAGGATTTGTAGCAATAATTTTATTTAGAACAGCGACATTAAAACCATTTGACATCAAAATATAAACTTTATTTATAATAGAATTAGAGTAATTCGAAAGAAGAGCTAAATTTTGATTTATTTCAACAATTGTAATTTCTTGAATTGGTTTATTTGCAATTGCAAGTGATGAAAGAATTTTTTTAGTTTCTAAATGTCTTTTATAAGTAACTTCTTTTATCTTATTTGATGCGTATAACTGTTCAATATAAATTTCGCAAACATTTAATAAAGTAGCTTCATTTTTTTCTATAAAAGTATCGTTTTGAACGTCAGCTAATGCTTTTGTCATCTTTTCTTTTACTTCTTTTCTAGTATTGCCATAAACTGATTTACGATTCAATTTGCCATTATCTTTTCTACCTGCTGTAAATTGACCTACCCATTTATTTAATTTTTCAGAGAAGTATATAGTGCCTTCTCCATTACCACGTTTTGCCATAACAAAATCTCCTAAACAAATTTTTGGTACTTGTCTAAGAGGCTTTATTGCGGTATAATAACAATAATCTACTTAAACAAGTAGTTCGATATAGATAATATATAAACTTTGATCGGGGAGTATATTATCTATTTTAATTTCTTTTGATTATTCTTTTCAGATAATTTTAATTGTTTTTTCTTTTCTTTTTCTTGCTAAATTTCTGTCATATATTCTTTTATCATCTTCAGAAAGCTCTAAATATTCTTGTTCTGTTAACTCTCTTTCTCTTGTTTTTACAGCAAAATAAGTTTGAGCAAGAGCAACAGCTTTTAATCTTGGATTAGCATTCTGCGCTATTAAATAACAAGCATATCTTGAAAGAACATAATCCTTTACAATTTTTGAACCACCATTTGGCATAGGAGATGTTTTGTTGTCAACAACGAAATGTTCAGTATCAAGCATTTCAGAGTTTTGACAAGCAAGTCTTGCCTTTTCAATTACTGCATCAAAATATCTCCAATCTTTATATCCTAGAGTTGTCATAAGTTCTCTTGCTAACCAATATTCATTTCCATCTTCATCTATATGTTTAATATCTTCAAATGTTTTTTCTGTTGTTTTAATTAACTCATTCTCTCCCATATTGTACTCCTTTATTTCCTTTATTTTTTTCTTCTAAGCTCTACAACTCTTCCAATTATTTTGACTGGAAGAGTTTTTATTTGCTCATTTGTATAAACCATTGGTTGATATTCAGGATTTAATGGTTGCAATATAATGCCATTTTCATTCGTAAAAAATAGGAGAGTTGCAATGAACTCTCCATAATCTTCTATATGCCGATAAATTACTTTACATAATTTATAGCTTAATATAATTTGATTATACTATATAATATGTTCATTGTCAAATAAAATATACAAATTTTTAATTTTTTTAGAGTTACTTCGTAAATATTTCTTTTATCTTATTGTCAATTAAATCCATGCATGCGTTAGAAAGCTTTATTCCTGAAAGAATATCTCTCTTACTTTTAGGATTATAGATTCTCTGTTTACTAATAGTAGTAATTTGCGTTATCCTAGCAATACTTCCTTCTTTCATCTTTTGTAGTTCTAGTGCTAACTTTTGCAAATAAATTAATTCTGCATTTAACTCGGCAGATAGCTTTATAGAAGCTTGATCATGTAAATCTAGTTTTGATATTCCAAGTAATTTTCTGTTAAGTGCAACTAAGTTGTTATTGAATTTCGTTGATAATAAATTATAAAGTTCATTACCTAGATTTATATCGTATTCACTATAGATTTTATCTGGTTTTATAGAAGACAGGGGAACAACATTTAAAGTCCCATATGATAGATTATCGGTTTTATTTATTACGACACAATAATGCAATCCACCAAGTTCATTTCCAATGTTAAAGCCAAGATTAACTTTTATAATATCTCCGCGTTTATATCTTTTTAATCTATGTGAATCAAAAGTGCGTTCGTTATCGTGATAATGAGAAAAATCCTTAATCCAATAAGCTAATATATTACTTTTTTTATATTCTTGAAGTTCGATATGCTTATTAAATGAAGCATCTAATTCTCTTAAGGCATCATTTTTATGTGCAATAGCTTCGCTTTTTTCTTCTCCAATTGATATTTGATTATCTAAAACATTATTCTCTCTATTTTCACTTAACTCATT
>JALFQD010000270.1 GCA_022785265.1 Clostridium sp.
AGTTTAACAAACTTATCAAGAGCAATATCAAAATTTATAAAAGAAATAAATAAAGAAGTTATCCTTATAATAGATGAAGTTGATAAAAGTTCAGATAATCAAATTTTTTTAGATTTTTTAGGTATGCTTAGAAATAAATATCTAGATAGAGAAAAAGGAAGAGGAGTTACTTTTAAATCTGTAATACTAGCAGGAGTATATGATATAAAGAATCTAAAATTAAAGCTAAGACCAGATGAGGAAAGAAAATATAATTCTCCTTGGAACATAGCAGTTCCTTTTAATGTTGATATGAGTCTTTCGAAAGAAGGAATAGAAGGTATGCTTAAAGAGTATAAAAATGATAAAAATTTAAATTTTGATACTTCAAAAGCATCAGAGTTTATATATTTTTATACAACTGGATATCCATTTTTAGTAAGTAGAATATGTCAAATAATAGATGAAGATTTAGGAGCTTCTTGGACTGAAGAAAATATGATAAGGGCAGTAAAACTTCTATTAGATGAAAATAATACTTTATTTGATGATTTAGTAAAGAATATAGAAAATAACAAAGAATTAAGAGAATATATGTTTAATTTAATAATGAATGGTTCAGGAAATAGATTCAATTTACTTAATCCTATTATAAATTTAGGAGTAATGTTTGGATATTTTAAAAATGATAATAATACAGTTGTGATTTCAAATAAAATATTCTCACAAGTTTTATATAATTATTTTTCATCATTATTAGAAGATAATAATACAATGAAAAAGTACAACTTTAAAGCTGATTTTATTGAAGGTAATGGTCTTAACATTGAAAAAATTCTTCTTAGATTTCAACAATTTATGAAAGAAGAATATTCATCAAAAGATGAAAAATTTCTAGAAACAAATGGCAGAACGTTATTTTTATCATTCATAACACCAATAATAAATGGTGTGGGTTATGCTTTTAAAGAAGTACAAATATCAGAAGAAAAAAGATTAGATGTAGTTATAACATATAATAACAATAAATATATAATAGAGTTAAAAATATGGCATGGTGAGAAATATCATGAAAGAGGTTTAGAACAACTTGCAGATTATCTTGATATTAATGGACAAAATAAAGGCTATTTATTAATTTTTAACTTTAATAAAGACAAAGAATATAAGAAAGAAGTAATCAATAATGCTGGAAAAGAAATAATAGCAGTATTTGTTTAGAATTTAAAAAAAGAGGAAAATTTAGTAAAATAGAATTGGTCAGATATTAAGCTTAAGAATACATTGAAAAAAATCCATTAAAGTATATCATGCTTTGGTGGATTTTTTTTATTATCATAAATATTAAATAGTTATTCATTAATTACTTTAGAATTACATTGACTCTAAAACTTTAATATGCTAAAATTAGTTCAAAAATGAACTATTCAAATATGAACTAATGGAGGTGATATTGTGAAATATAGAAGTATAGAATATGCATATAAAATTTTGCAAGTATATGGAGCTTTATGTAAACCACTTTGTCAGGAAATTAAAATGCCACAAACAGCATTTGATATTTTAATGTTCTTAGCAAATAATCCACTTTACAATACTGCAAGAGATATTGTTGAGATAAGAAAAATTAAGGCTAATTTGGTTTCAATAAATGTGGATAAACTTGTACAAGAAGGATTTTTAGAAAGACAATCAATTGCAAATGACAGAAGAAAGACAAGATTAATTTGTACTGAAAAAGCACAGCCTATTATTGATAAGGGTCATAAATTGCAAGAGGAATTTTTTGAAAAGCTTTTTGAAAATATAGATGAAAATTCACGAGTAATCTTTAATAAAACAATTGAGAATATTGAGGTTAATCTTGATAATCTTATGAAAGGATGTAAGTAAATATGGAAATATTATTAATAATTATAGTTACTTTTTTTGCAGGAATGGGTGCAGGCCTTGGTACAGGATTTGCTGGAATGAGTGCAGCAGCTGTTATAAGTCCTATGTTGATTACATTTCTTGATATGGACCCATATATGGCAGTTGGAATTGCATTGTCTTCTGATGTTTTGGCAAGTGCAGTATCTGCATATACCTATGGTAAAAATAAGAATTTGGATATTAAAAATGGCTTGATTATGATGTTTAGTGTACTTGTATTTACTGTAGTAGGAAGTTATGTTTCAAGCCTTGTGCCATCTACAACAATGGGAAATTTTTCGGTATTTATGACATTTTTGCTTGGAATTAAGTTTATTGTTAAGCCTGTTATGACTACCAAAGAAAAAATGGAGTCTATATCTCCTAAAAAAAGAGTAATACAATCAATTCTATGTGGAATAATTATAGGTTTCATTTGTGGCTTTGTTGGTGCAGGCGGTGGAATGATGATGTTACTAATCTTAACTACAGTTCTTGGATATGAATTAAAGACAGCAGTTGGAACAAGTGTCTTTATAATGACCTTTACAGCACTTACAGGAGCAGTTTCTCACTTTACTATTGGAGGAACTCCAAATTGGCTTGTATGGATATTATGTATAATATTCACTTTCATATGGGCAAGAGTTGCAGCTGTGTTTGCAAATAAGGCTACACCAAAAACTTTGAATCGTGCAACAGGTATTATATTAGTTATATTAGGAATTGTGGTAATGTCATTTCAAATTTTAGCTTAAATAAAGAAAATAGTTTTATAAGCACATTAAGTATCATATTAACAAAATAATTCAAAAAACAAGCTTTTCAATTAATTGTAACTTCAATAATTTTTACTTTTGAAATTACAATTAGTTGAAAAGCTTATATTATTAAAAAAATTAGGGATTTTTCTATATAATTATTTATTTAAAAATTAAATTAAAATAATTAATTATAATTTAAAAATACTTAAAAATCTTCTAAAATCTTTGAATAACTAAAAATATCTAGCTAAATTAAACTTTGACTTTCTTTGACCTTAATAATATAATGTACTTGTACAAAGAGATAAGGAATATTAAAGAGTTATAAGAAGGAGGTCTTTGTATATGTTTGAATTAATGTGTTTTAGAAATATGATGAGCAATGCAAATTCATCACTAAGTGGTTTCTTTGATAATTTCTTTAATGATGATTTAACAAATATGTTTAATATGGAGGATTCAATAAAAGCAGAAGTTAAAGAAACTGATGAAGCTTATTTGTTAAAAGC
>JALFQD010000386.1 GCA_022785265.1 Clostridium sp.
TTTTCTTTGCCTCCAAACCAACAGTAATGTATAATTTTAGGTATATTGTTCATATTACTCTCCTATCTAATATATTAATCTAAAAAAATTCTTTATTCTTCTATATTACTTTTATTTACATCAATATTATTTATTATCATCAAATAAAAATAAACCATATATATTAATGTTAAAAATAAACTGGTAGTTTCAGCTATCCCATTATAAGTATATGGAATAATATACACTGCTAAAAATGTTAGTAACATAATAAACTTTTTATTAGCTATAAGCTTTATAATTGGAATTAAAAAAGTAATTAAAAGTATTAATATAGTAATTAAACATCCATAGTCAAAAGCAAACATTAATATTGGATTTTCAAAATTTAATGTTCCAAATAAATATACTGTAACATAATTAGAATACCCGATTCCTTCTCCAAGTAAAAAACTTGGATAAAATTCATAAAACATTATTTCTCTAATACCTAATAAACGTCCATTTGTTATATCTCCATAACCATATGCATACTCAAATTTTTGCCAAATCTTTTCATCAAAAAAATTAGAATTTATAAACATTATTATTATCACTGGTATTAAAATAAATTTAATAAATTTATTTTTTATACATTTAAATGCATAAATTAAACATAAAATAATTGATATAAACATTGCAACTCTTCCTGTAGTAAAAATAACACCTATAAGTGTAATTGCAATATCTTTTATAATATATATATCTTTTTTAGGTTTTATATATATTGAATATATCATATTTAATGAAACAAACATTGTGTAATACCATGCAGCTGTTAAAGAATGTCCAATAAATCCTGATAAACGAATATCAAAACTAGAGAACTTAAAAGCTAAGTAAAAAGAATATATAAATGATATGTACATAAATATATTTAAAAATTTAACGCACTTGCTAACTATATATTTTATATCTAAATTCTTAGAATTAACTATCAATAATAGCATAGGCATAAAAATAGTAAAGTTTTCTCTTATAAATGTTGACATATTTATATCTTTTATAAAAAAGCTCAAAATTGCAAAGAAAAATATTATTATATCAACAAATATGTTAACTTTATTCCTATCATCTTCAACAATTAAAATATATATAATAAATATAAATGCTTCTATTGTATAATTGAATATACTAGTTGAAAATATATTATTTAAAATTTCTCTAATACCTTGACTAAACACAACAGTTAATATAAATAATATTACTCTTCTATCTTCTCTTTTATAATCATTTAAACTTATATCCATCTAATAATATCCTTCTTAATATTTTTATTTACTTCTCCAAAAAAAGTACTTTTTCTTTGGAACAATAATACTAGGATGTTGTACCTCTTTGTCTCTTAACATATTTTCAGCATTTTCAAAAAATAGTTTAGTATCTATATATTTTTTCTTATCTATTGTATTTATTGCTTTACTTAATCCTGTAGTCCTTTTTATATTATCATGAGCATCTGATCCGATAAATGAATATATGTTATTTTTTAATAAAATATCTGCTGTTTTCTCTACTTTCTTGCCAAATTGTCCACAAATACTTCCAGCATTCATTTGAAAAAATAATCCCTCCTTAACATAATCATTTATTATATAAGGATTATTTATAACTGGAACATATCTTTCTGGATGGGCTAGTATTATTTTTATTCCTTTTATTTGTAATTCATATATCATATCTAATGTATCATTTTCAAACTCTCTTAAAGGAAGTTCAACCAACATATATTTTGTATCATTTATTGTTCCTATTTTATTTTCATTATATTGTTCAACTATATATTTAGACATATATACTTCTTGTCCATAAAATAATTCTATGTCTATTTGATTTTCTTTTATTATTTGTCTTAAATTCTCCACTCTCTTAACAACTTCATAAAATGGAACTTCTGCATAATTAATACAGTAATGAGGTGTTGCTACTATCTTTTTTGTTCCATCTTTTACTGCATTTTTTATCATATCTAATGTCATATCTAAGTTTTTAGAGCCATCATCTATATCAAATAAAATATGAGAATGAATATCTGTCATATTTATCTACCTACTCTCTTCTTTAGATCCATAATAGTAATAGTGTTTTTCAGAATTATTTTCAACTCCATTTAAAACTACTCCAAGAATTTTTGCATTTACTTTATTTAAAAGTTCTTTGGCTTGCAATATGGCTTCCCTTTTAGTTACACCAGCTCTTATTACAAGTAATGTTCCATCAACCTTATTAGAAATAATTTGTGCATCTGTTACTGCTTGTAATGGTGCTGAGTCTATTATTATAATGTCATACTTAGTTTTTAACTTTTCTAATAATGCAGTCATAGCATTAGATGCTAATATTTCAGATGGATTGGGTGGTATCTTTCCTGAAGTAAGTATATCAAAATTATCTTTATAATTATACATAGCTTTTTCTAAATCACTATTTCCTACTATAATATCAGAAAGGCCTTTTAAATTTGATAATTTAAATATTTTATGTAATGATGGTTTTCTTAAATCACAATCTATTACCAATACTTTCTTATCTTGTTGTGCAAATGATAGTGCTAAATTTCCTGCAATAGTTGACTTTCCTTCACCTGGAATAGTACTTGTAACAAGAATAGTTTTTATTTCTTTATCAAAAGAAGAATATTGTATATTAGTTCTTAATGTTTTATATGCTTCTGCTGATATAGACTTAGAATTTTTTTCCACTATAAGCATTCTAGTTCACCTCTCTAATTTATTTCTTCATTTGGAATAATCCCTATAACAGTTAAACCAATAAACTCTTCTACATCTTCTTTGCTTTTTATTGTTGTATCAATATACTCTAGTAGTAGTGTTATAGCTATACCTAACATAAATCCACTAAAAACTCCAATTGAAATATTTAATTTTTTATTTGGAGTAACTGGATATTTAGGCAAACGTACACTTTCCACAACTTGAACATTTGCATTTGTTATTAAACTTTCTGATTTTTTTATAAATTCTTCTGTTATAGCTTCCACTACATCTTTTGCTTCTTCTTTGTTAGTACTAGTATATTTTACTTCCATTATTTGAGTATTTGTTGTTGTTATAACTTCTAATTTAGATATTACTACTTCAGAAGATAAATTTATTCCTTTTTCTTCTAAAGCACTTGACACTAAATCATTTGTTTTTACTATACTAGCATATGTCTTTAATAAGTTTTGGTACATTTGAATATCGTTATTATTATATTTTTCATCAGTACTACTTTCTTTACCTATAAAAAGCTTTGTTGATGCTTGATATTTAGGTGCTATAATAAAAAATGTTGCAACCAAAGAAATTATTGTAGTTATCATTGTACATATAACTATCAATTGCCATCTCTTTTTTATAGAATTTATTATACTTTTTAGTTTTTTAAGGTCATTCATAATTTATTTCCTCCAAAATTTACAATATGTAACTATACATTATTAATAAACAAACTTTTCCCCTTTTTGTATTAAAAAATTTATTTATTCATAAGTATTATCTTTTCCAAAGCCTGATAATACAATACCTTTATTGTGATCTAATGCCCAACTTATTCCCCAATCATTTTGGAATATTAATAGATTTCTATCTTTAAGGTCTTTAACTTTCTTTGTATCTGAAGTAAGATTTAATGTTTCAGGATCTAAATTCTTATCTTCAATCCATCTTACATATCTATATGGTAATCTTTCCATCTTTATATCTACATTATACTCGCTTTTTAATCTGTATTCTAAAACTTCAAATTGAAGCACACCAACAACTCCAACTATTATTTCTTCCATTCCTATATGAAGTTCTTTAAATACTTGTATTGCTCCCTCTTGTGCTATTTGAGTTACCCCTTTTACAAACTGCTTTCTTTTCATTGTATCTACAGGTCTAACTCTAGCAAAATGTTCTGGTGCAAAGGCTGGTATTCCTTCAAATTTAAATCTTTTTGATGGCATACATAATGTATCTCCTATTGAGAATATTCCTGGATCAAATACACCAATAATATCTCCTGCATATGCCTCTTCAACAATTTC
>JALFQD010000340.1 GCA_022785265.1 Clostridium sp.
AAATAGTTTATATAAATTTTTTTGTTTTAGTTTAGCAGAAAGAGGTATAAAATTGAAAAAACAAAATAACAAACTAATTCAAAAGATGGAAAATACTTTACGACTTGGAGGTAAAAGTGAAAAAACTATTTTAAATTATTCTTGTGCTATTAAAAGATTTTATAAATTTTTCGAAAACAAGGATATTTCAAAATTTAAAGAAGAAGATATTTTAAATTATATAAAAAAGAATTATTTAGATAAATCTTGTTCGGCTAACACTTATAATATGAATATTTGCGCTATTAAATATTTTTATAGTGTTAATTTTGATATTAATTTGAACAATAAATTATTACCACATTCCAAATTATATAAAAAATTACCTAAAACCTTAGATAAAGATACTTTTTTGACAATATTGAATAATGAACATAATTTAAAGCATAAATGTTGGTTACTTTTAGGATACTGTTCAGGTTTACGTGTAGAAGAAGTTGCACAAATTAAATTTGAAGATATTAATTCTAAGGAACATAGATTAAAAGTATTGGGTAAAAGAAAAAAAGAGCGATATACACTTCTCCCTGATATAACAATAAAATATTTAAGACTATATTATAAGAAATTTTTTATGATTCGGACCTAAATATTTAAGAAAAACATCAGGATACATATTTGAGGGACAAAATAAAACGACTCATATTAATAGTAAAACTATTACAAATTATTTTACTAGCTTAAATAATAAATATAATTTAGATAAAGGTATATGTTTTCATAGCCTTCGACACTCATTTTCATCTAATTTTATTAAAGCTGGTGGTGATCCTTTTGTTTTAAAATCAATGCTTGGACATTCTTCTATGAATACAACAAGTATATACATTCATATTGGAAGAGATTTTAATAATCTTAAAGGTGTAAAGTATGATAAACACTAATATACAAAATATTTTTAAAACTTATGGACCTCAATATATAAAAACATATAAACTGTCTAAAGAACAATGGAAAGTTTATAATTCTATTATTAATTGTAAAACTTCACACTTAGGAATGCACACTGTTATATGTGATAAATGTGGACATAGAGAAACTTCTTTAAATAGTTGCAGAAACAGACATTGTCCAAACTGCCAATCCTATGCAAGAGAAAAGTGGATTGAAAAAGAAAATTCCTATATTCTAAATTGCCCATACTTCCATATTGTAACCACTGTTCCAGATACCTTAAATGAAATCTTTTTATATAATTCTAAAACTTGTTATGATATTTTATTTAAAGCAACTTCTGATAGCATTTTAGAACTAGCCAAAGACCCTAAATGTTTAGGTGCAAAAGTTGGAATAACATCTATATTACATACTTGGGGACAAACAATTAGCTTTCATCCTCATATTCATTCAATAGTTACAGGAGGAGGCTTAACAGATACAAATCATTGGGTACAAAGCAAAAAAGAATATTTATTTAAAGTTCAGGTTCTTTCATCATTATATAGAGGAAAATTTTTAAGTATGTTAAAACAAGCAAAGTTAAATTTTCCTAAAGATAAGCAATATTTGAATGACCCTATTGAATTTAATAGGTTTCTTACTCCACTTTATGAACAAACCTGGATTACATATATTGAGCCCCCTAAAGGAAGTCCAGAAAATGTCATTGAATACATAGGCAGATATGCTTTTAGAGTTGCAATATCAAATGAGAGAATAAAAGATATTTCAAATGGTAAAGTTACTTTTGAATATAAAGATTATAAAGATAATTCAAAAATAAAAGAAATGACTATCACAGCAGAAGAATTTATAAGAAGATTTTTAATGCACGTATTACCTTATAAATTTACTAAAATAAGGCATTATGGATTACTTGCTAATAGGAATAAGAAAAGCATAATTAAATTATGTAGAATCCTACTTAAAACTATAGTAAATAATGACTTTACAATAACAATTACTAGAAAAGTAAAAGAGTTGGTCTGCCCTGATTGTGGTGGAAAACATTTCTCATATAAATATAATTATAGCAGTTTACATCGACTCTGTTAAAAATATCCAAATATTGTAAAAAGCCACATAACAAGTTTTTATGGGGTAAGGGGAGTTATGCTCAAAAATAGTCAAATAGATCCCTTTTACTGGAATATTTTGACAAATCCCATATTTTAAAGTAGTTTATTTAAAAGCAAGTATAGGAAAATTTAAATACTTTCCCCTATAGTCCGAAATTAGGTACAATAAAGTTATAACACTTTTTATTAAAGTAAAAAAATAACACCTTAAAACGCATTAGTTAACTGATGAAGTTAGCTATTTTTTTGCGTAAAAAGTGTCATAACTTACTAAACATTATACCACAAAGTTTATGTAAACTCAATACTTTATTTACTTTTAGATTTACAATATTAGAAATTTATGCTATAATAATACCTATATTAAATTAAGGAGGTTCGCTTTGGAAACTTTTGTAACAATAACAAATGCCTTTTGGTTTCAAT
>JALFQD010000039.1 GCA_022785265.1 Clostridium sp.
CTCTTTTGCCTTAAATGCTGGAATTGCTGGTGCTAAATCTGTCCTTGGAATTGATGTTTCTGAACACGCCATAGAATGTGCTACAAGAAATGCTAGATTAAATAATCTTCAAGACACTGTAAAATTTGAATGTCATAATGCCTTTGATGTTCTTCCTGCTTGGTCAAAAGAAGGAAAACAATTTGATGTTGTTATCCTAGACCCTCCAGCTTTCACTAAATCAAGAAATACTATAAATGGAGCAAAAAGAGGATACAAAGAAATCAATCTTAGAGGCTTAAAAATGGTTAAGCAAGGAGGATATTTCATAACTTGCTCATGCTCACACTACATGTCAGAAGAATTATTAAAAGCAACAATAAACGAAGCTGCACATGATGCACATAAAACATTAAGACAAGTAGAATTTAGAACACAATCTGCAGACCATCCAATTCTTTGGAATTCAGATGAAAGTTATTACTTGAAATTCTTTGTTTTCCAAGTAATATAACTATTTAAGGGAGATTTATTTTATAAAAAATCTCCCTTAGCTTTTCTTAAATAACACCTTTTAAAAAACATTTTTATTTAAGTTGAAAATATTTATTTTTCTATAAATTCAAAATTGTCTATAGGTAATTTCCCACCACTTTTTCTTAATAACTCAAAAGTATCATACTTATCCATACCATAAGTTTTTAAAATTTCATCCATATCTTTTCTTCTTTTATCTGGAAGTCTACTTGAAAAGGCAGGAAAAATAACATTACTTTCATATTTCTCATATATATTAGGAAATGCAACTAATGGTTTAAATCCTTTTTTCTCTGCTTCTTTTACTCCTTCAATCTCATATTCAAATACATATTTTTCATTCTTATATAACTTTCCAACTATAAATTTTTCTTTTGTTATATAATCACTCCATACTAAATATAAGCACATATTATTTTTTTCTAATTCTATATTGTTTCGCATTTCCATATTATTTTTCACACTCCTCAAAATATATCTTTATTATTCTATTTCTTCTTTCTTTTAAAAATTCAAAAAGCAATTTTTTCAAATTTTTAGATATTATACTATCATCATATTGATATATAATATCCTCTATAATTTTATCATTAAAATTATTTTTTATTTTTTCAACAAATTCTATCGTTTCTAAAAAATATTTTTTTCTTATTTCCTCTACCAATTCAAAATGTCTTATTCTTTTATTTCCACTCCATCTTATCATTGATTTAGATTTACTAAATATTAATGAATTAAATCTCATTTTATCTCTTAAAAAGTTTAAGGCATCTTCATCTTTTATCAAGCAACATAATGAAGAGCCATTATCATAAAGTGGTGATAATTTCAAAACTTCGCTTTTTTTATTTTCAATTATTCCCCAATTACTATGATGTCTATCACTATTTCCTATTAAAGCGTCAAAAATTGGTATCTTAAGAAACTCATTAAATAAACCTGTTTCTTTTATCGAATTATATATCATATTAATTGAATATGATTCTCCTGTTTCATAATCTATAAATTTATCTTCATCATAGCTTTTATAAGCTGTTGTTATATACTGAATACCTTCTATAAGTTCTTCATCTTCTTTTAATATCATATAACTCATAGAGCCTACTTTACCTTGAAAAATTCCTATATCAACCTTAGCACATTCAATTTCTAATACTTCTGCTAATTGTGATGCTAATTTTTCTGCCCAATATTCTCCTGTTGGCTTACCTATATTTATTCCTTTAGGAAATTTAAAAATTCCCTTTTCTTTTGTTATAGGATTAATTAACCACTTTTTTTCACTTGCTCCACTTCCAAAAGGAGATTCATTATCAATTTCCCAATCTTCAAAATTTATAAGCACCTCTGCACCACCTTGTATCTTATTTGATTTCATTTAATATAAAAAAATGATATAATATTGATTATACAATAATTATATCATTTATATATAAGATAAATACACCAAAACATTTTTATGTTTAATTCATTTTAATAACACCTTTGTAACACCATTTGATTAAAATATAGAAATTCAATTTAATTCATTATAATATTTAATGATATAAAACATAGCAAAATAGCCACTTTTAGCACCATATGTTTATATATAAAATTTGAATTATAGACCATCCAATTCTTTGGAATTCTGATGAAAGTTATTACTTGAAATTCTTTGTTTTCCAAGTAATATAAGCATTTAAGGGAGATTTCTTTTATAGAGAATCTCCCTTAGCTTTTCTTAAATAACACCTTTTTAAAAATTTTATTAGTTTATTTCTTTCTTGTTCTTTTTCTGTTTATGAATAGAAACAATAGTAGAAATAATAGCAAATGGTATTGTGTAGTTCATAAATATATTTAGATATGCACTATCTGCTAATTCAACAAAGTAACCTGAAACAAACACTATGGCAAAAATCAATGACATTGAAATCATATATTGAACTAATACAGTTGTCCATTGTTTTTTAAATTTTATAAGTGAAAATGTCACCCAAAATGATATTCCTATAAAACACACAACAAATCTCATCAATATATGTATGTTTGTATCACTTTCAATTCCTTGAATTAATTGCATTGAGGAACTAATCAAAGTCAAAAGTGTATAAAGACCACATAACATTACTGCATAAAAAACAAGTTTCTTTTTCACCTGAAATTGAATTGTATTATTCATATTTTCTTCCCTCCTTACAACTTCTGATTTGATGCTATCCATAATAAGGATATTTTACTTTTTATAATTTTAAAAATACACCAATATCTTCTTCTCCTTAAAATTTTACCACATTATCCAATAACTTTCACCCATCTTTTAGCTAATTTAAATTTATAATTTGAGGTTTACCATTTATAAATGACACACAAATTGAAAAATCTTTATCTCCAATATAAAAATTTATATAATCTATTAATTTTTGAATTATATCTTTTTTATAATACCTTTCCTTATTATAAAGTCCATATCTTTGATACATTTTTAAATCATTACCTTCAAATTCAATATTATTCTTAAAAAAGCTATTAATATATAATTCTAATAAATCTTGTATTGTTTCTACTTTTTTTATTTGAAGTTTAGAAACTTTAATAAGTTTATTAATATCAGATTTTGATAAATTATTATTTTCCAACAACTTATATAGTATATTTTTTAATTCAACATATTGACTTCTTTTTCCTTCATTTAAAAATTTATTTTCAGGAAACATACGATAAATACTATAAGGTATTCTCATATTTATTATATAAGAATTATTTTCTTCACCATTTAGAACTTTTTGAATATCTCTTACTTCTTCATCTAAGCAACAAAATTCATCTTTTATATCATTATTCTCTATATGAAATGGATATATTTTTATTTTATCTAAAACAATGTAATTTCCTTTTAATATATCATAATATGCTGTCTTACTCCACTCACCTAATTCTTTTTTTGATATATTTCCACAAAAATATAAGTTTATTTTTTCTCTTAGTTCTTTATAATCAAATTCCACAAATTCACATTCCTTTACTTAACTATTTTCTAGTGCTATATTTATTGCAAACAGAATATTAACTACTTTCCATATTATCTATTTTAATAATTCTATTATATTCTTCTGGCCACATTTCTTAGCAAATTCTAATGCAGTTACATTTTTCATGAATTCATTACTATAAGAAATTTTTGTATTAAATTTATCACAAATTAATAATTCACATATATCAATATTACCTTTTTTAATAGCTATAAAAAGTGGATTTAATCTAGGTGATGATAAATTCACTTTAATTTTCTTATTTAACAACATTTCTACAGCAACAATATTATTTGTATTGATTGCAGTATTTAATTCTATTCCTGAAAATTTATTTATGTCTATTTTTAACTTTATCAGTTCATTAAATATTTCCATATTATTTGCTTTTATTGACACATTAAGCAACGAACCTTCTGATGTTACAATGTCTAATAAATTTAAATCATTACTTAATATATTAATTATTTTATCATTATTATTAGAATATATATAATTAGTAAGCTTTTTAGCTTTTTTATTTAATTCTTTTGATTGTCCCCAAAAATTTTCTTTATTATACCTTTCTAAAAAATTTTCATACTGTTTTGTATTTGGAGATACTCCATTTAATATTGCATCTAAAAACTCCTCTGGTGGAAGATAATTTAATTTTTGAATGTAATATACAATCATATCTGGACAAGCATAAACTTTTGAAAAGTCTTTATTTGGAACTCTAATTTCTGAAAATCCAAGCATTTTTGATTTATTATTTAATGTAATTATTTTTTTAGGCTCTGTTTTAAATGAATGTTGAAAATGATACAATATAATTAACTTCGCAATTGTTATATATTGCGAAGCAAAAGGATAGGAGCATAGCTCCTATTTTTTATTTTATCTATAAAGTATATTGTGATTTTGCTAGAAGTGAATCGGAGTGCTTTACAGTAAATATAGTTTATGGTATTATTAAATACATTAAAATATGAAAGGAGTTGTAGTTATGAAAAATTTATATATAATGCTTAATAAATTAAAAAAAATATACATTACTCCGGGGTATATTATAAATTAGATAGCATATGCTTAATATACAAATCCCCTGGAATATCGACTTATATTCTAGGGGATTTTTTATAATGTTATAGCTCTGCGCTATTTAATATTAATAGTTAACATAGAGAGTATAAATAATGAAAAAATTTAAAAATATCTTCGTTTGAAAATAACTACTTAATAAAGATGCAAAAATTATAAACAAATATTTAAAGCTTATTATATGAAAAATAGGAGGAAATAAAATGATTATGAATGGTGGAATAGCGTCAATAAGATTAAGAAGATAGCGCACGAGTTGTGGCTATCGTTAAACAAATTTAATATAATGTCATAACTCCGTGCTATTTAAAGAGTAAAAATA
>JALFQD010000041.1 GCA_022785265.1 Clostridium sp.
AACACTAAGGGTATAGTTTTAACAGCAATGGTTGAAACTTATGCATTATTAGGATTCGTTATATCATTATTATTAGTAATTCAATCATTTTAAGATTAAGGATGTGGAGCTATGTCAAATATAGGTAACTTGACTTCAAAAATCTTAAAGGATGCAGAAGTTAAAAGAGACAATATATTAGCAGTAGCAGAAGAAGAAAAAGCTAAAATCCTTAACAAGAAAAAAGATGAAGCAAAAACTTTAGAAGCTACAATGCTAGAAAAAGCTAAAAGTGAAGCTCAAACTAGAAAAGAAAGAGTTATTTCTAGTGCAGAACTTAAAGCAAGAAATGAAAAACTTCAAGCTAAGCAAACAGTAATTCAAGAAGTTTTTGAAAAGGCTGTTGAAGAACTTTGCAAGCTAGGAAAAGATGATTATTTAGCATTTATAAAAAATGGAGTTACTTCTTTAGCAATAACTGGAGATGAAAATCTAATTTTAAATGCAGAAGGACAAAAATTAGTTAATGATGATTTTATAAAATCAATTAACAAAGAATTATCTTCAAAAGGTAAGGCAGGAAACTTAAAATTAAGTTCAACTGTTGGAAGCTTTAAAGGTGGATTTATTTTAGAAAAGAATGGAATAGAAATAAACAATACTTTTGAAGCTTTAGTAGAATCTATGAAAGAAGAAATGCAACTAGAAGTGGCAAAGGCACTATTTAATTAAGGAGGTTTATTAATGGATAAAATGCAATTTACTCGAGTTGTACCAAGACTTAGAGTATTAGAGACTAGACTCCTTGATAAGACTAAAATAGACAGAATGATAGATTCAAATTCTGCTGAGGATGCATTAAAGGTGCTTCAAGAAACAGAGTATGCTAATGTAATGTCAAATGTAAAAAGACCAGAGGATTATGAAGAAATTTTAAGTGCTGAACTTAAGAGAATATATCATGAAATGTATGATATGTCACCATGTAAAGAGCTTATAGATTTAATGGGTGTTAGATATGACTATCATAATATAAAAGTAATAATAAAAGGAATGTTCTTAAAGAAAGATTTATCAAATATGTTTATTTCAGTAGGAAGAATTGATCCTTTTAAGTTAAAGCTATCAATTGAAAGTGGAAGCTTATCAGAACTTTCACCAATAATGAAGAAGGCTGTAGAAGAAACAATAGATGATTATAATTCTAAACAGGATCCTCAAAGAATTGATATTATATTAGATAAATTTATGTTTGAAGATATGATGTCAATTTGTAAAAGTCTTAATGATACTTTTGCAGAAAAATATGTTAAAGCTACAATTGACTTAAATAATGTAAAAACTTTATTAAGAGTTAAAAAGCAAAATAAAGGTAGAGATTTCTTACTTTCAGTAGTAATTGATGGTGGATTTATTGATAAGGACACTCTTGTGGCATTGCTTACAGATGCAACAGAAAATATTCCAAATAAATTAAGCTTCACTAATTATTCAGAAGTATTAAAAAATGGTGTAGATTCATATGTAAAGAGTGGTTCTGCTAGTTTACTTGAAAAATTAATTGATAATTACATAATGGACATTATGAAAGAAGCTAAGATGATTCCATTTGGAGGAGAACCTTTATTAGCATATATTTATGCAAAAGAAACAGAAATAAAAGTTGTTAGAATTATTATGGTTGGCAAACTCAATAATATTACTGGGGAAGTAATTAGAGAAAGGCTGCGTGATATTTATGTATAAGAAAATTGGTGTTGTTGGAGATAAAGATTCAGTTTTAGCATTTAAAGCTTTAGGAATAGACGTTTTCCCTGTTGTAGAACCTGATGAGGCTAGAAAAACTATAGATAAGATGGCAATGAATGATTACGCAGTTATATTTGTAACTGAACAAGTTGCAAAAGACATTGAAGAAACTATTGAAAGATACAATAGAATGACACTTCCAGCTGTAATATTAATTCCAAGTAATCAAGGAACATTAAATATAGGTACTCAAAGAATCAGTGATAACGTAGAAAAAGCTGTAGGCGTTAATATTTTATAGGAAGGAAGGTTGGTAAGGTGAAGACCGGAAAGATAATTAAAGTTTCAGGACCTTTAGTTGTTGCTGAAGGTATGGATGAAGCAAATATATATGATGTTTGTAAAGTTGGTGAAAAAGGTCTTATCGGAGAAATCATTGAAATGAGAGGAGATAAGGCATCAATTCAAGTATATGAAGAAACTTCAGGAATAGGACCTGGGGACCCAGTTATAACAACTGGAGAACCATTAAGCGTAGAGCTTGGACCAGGACTTATAGAATCAATGTTTGATGGAATACAAAGACCTCTAGATGCTTTTATGGAAGCTGCTCAATCAGCATTCTTAAAGAAGGGTGTTGCAGTTCCATCATTAAATAGAGAAAAGAAGTGGCCTTTTGTTGCTACTGCTAAAGTAGGAGATAAAGTTTCTTCTGGTGATGTTATAGGTACAGTTCAAGAAACTACAGTTGTTGTTCAAAAAATAATGATTCCTTATGGAATTGAAGGTACAATAAAATCAATAACTAGTGGAGATTTCACAGTTGAAGAAGTTGTTGCAGTAGTTGAAACTGCTAATGGAGATAAAGAAGTTAAATTAATGCAAAAGTGGCCTGTAAGAAAAGGTAGACCATATGCACAAAAATTAAATCCAGTAGCTCCAATGACTACAGGACAAAGAGTTATTGATACTTTCTTCCCTGTAGCTAAGGGTGGAGCTGCTGCAGTACCAGGACCTTTCGGAGCTGGTAAAACAGTTGTTCAACACCAAATTGCAAAATGGGGAGATTCTGAAATAGTTGTTTATGTTGGTTGTGGTGAACGTGGAAACGAGATGACAGACGTTTTAAATGAATTCCCAGAACTAAAGGACCCAAAAACAGGTCAAAGCTTGATGAAGAGAACAGTTCTTATAGCTAATACTTCAAACATGCCAGTTGCAGCTAGAGAAGCTTCTATTTATACAGGAATTACAATAGCAGAATACTTCAGAGATATGGGTTACTCAGTTTCAATCATGGCAGACTCAACTTCAAGATGGGCAGAAGCTCTAAGAGAAATGTCTGGTAGACTTGAAGAAATGCCTGGTGATGAAGGTTACCCAGCTTACCTAGGTTCAAGACTTGCTGACTACTATGAAAGAGCTGGTAAGGTTGTATGCTTAGGTAATGATGGAAGAGAAGGTGCAATTACAGCAATTGGAGCTGTTTCACCTCCAGGAGGAGATATATCAGAACCAGTTTCACAATCTACACTTAGAATTGTTAAGGTGTTCTGGGGACTAGATTCTCAGCTTGCATACCAAAGACACTTCCCATCAATTAACTGGTTAAATTCATATTCATTATATCAAGATAGCATTGATAAGTGGATGGACGAAAATGTTGCACAAGATTGGTCTTCTTTAAGACAAGAATGTATGTCTTTACTTCAAGACGAAGCTAGCCTTCAAGAAATCGTAAGACTTGTTGGTATAGATGCTTTATCAGAAAGAGATAGATTAAAGCTTCAAGTTGCTAAGTCAATAAGAGAAGACTATTTACAACAAAATGGTTTCCACGAAATAGATACTTACACATCATTAGATAAGCAATACAAGATGTTAAAGCTTATAATCACTTTCAGAAGAGAAGCTGAGAGAGCATTAGATGCTGGTGTTTATTTAAATAAGATATTAGAACAAGAAGAAATTATTGATAGAATAGCAAGAAGTAAGTATATTCATGAAAATGAAATAGAAAAGATTGACCAAATTGCAGTAGATTTAAAAGCTATAATTGATGAATTAATTAAAGAGGGAGGTGTACTAGATGCTTAAGGAATACAGAACAGTTAGTGAAGTTGTTGGACCTTTGATGGTTGTTGAAGGTGTTGAAGGTGTTAAATATGATGAACTAGTTGAAATAGAATTACAAACTGGAGAAAAAAGAAGAGGTAAGGTTCTTGAAGTTAATGGCTCTAAAGCAATGGTACAAATCTTCGAAGGTTCTACAGGAATTAACTTAAAGGGTACTAAGGTTAAATTCTTAGGAAGACCACTTGAAATTGGTGTTTCTGAAGATATGTTAGGAAGAGTATTTGATGGAATGGGTAGACCAAATGATAATGGTCCTGAAATAATTCCAGAAGAAAGAAGAGATATAAACGGTGAAGCTATAAATCCAATGGCTAGAGACTATCCATCAGAATTTATTCAAACAGGTATTTCTGCTATTGATGGACTTAACACTCTAGTTAGAGGACAAAAACTTCCAGTGTTCTCTGCATCAGGTCTTCCTCATGCACAATTAGCAGCACAAATTGCAAGACAGGCAAAAGTTCTTAATTCAGATTCTAAATTTGCTGTTGTTTTTGCAGCTATAGGTATAACATTTGAAGAAGCACAATTCTTCGTTGATGAATTTAAAAAGACTGGTGCCATAGACAGGTCAGTTTTATTTATGAACTTAGCATCTGACCCAGCTATTGAAAGAATAGCTACTCCAAGAATGGCATTAACAACAGCTGAATTCTTAGCTTATGAAAAAGGAATGCACGTTCTTGTTATAATGACTGATATCACAAACTATGCAGAAGCATTAAGAGAAATATCAGCAGCAAGAAAGGAAGTTCCAGGAAGAAGAGGATATCCAGGATATCTTTACACTGACCTTTCAACTTTATATGAAAGAGCAGGAAGAATAAAAGGAAAAGAAGGTTCAATAACTCAAATTCCTATACTTACAATGCCAGAAGAAGATAAAACTCACCCAATTCCAGACTTAACTGGATATATTACTGAAGGACAAATAATACTTTCAAGAGAGTTATATAAGAAAGGTGTAATGCCTCCAATAGATGTTTTACCTTCACTATCAAGACTTAAAGATAAAGGTATTGGTAAGGGTAAGACAAGAGAAGACCATGCTGATACAATGAACCAATTATTCTCAGCTTATGCTCAAGGTAAGCAAGCAAAAGAATTATCAGCAATATTAGGTGAATCAGCACTTTCAGAAACTGATAAAAAGCTTGCTAAGTTTGCAGAAGCCTTTGAAGAAGAATATGTTTCTCAAGGATTTAATACAAACAGAAGTATCGAAGAAACTTTAAATACTGGATGGAAGTTATTAAGTATGCTTCCTAAGACAGAACTTAAGAGAATTAGAGACGAATACCTTGAAAAATATATGCCAAGAAAGGAAGAATAGCCTATGGCAATGTTAAATGTTAATCCAACCAGAATGGAGCTTACTAAGCTAAAGAAAAGACTAGTAACCTCAAAAAGAAGTCATAAGCTTCTAAAGGATAAGCAGGATGAGTTAATGAGACAATTTATAAATCTTATTAAGTATAATAATACTTTAAGAAAAGAAGTTGAAGCTGAACTAGAAGGTGCTTTAAAAGATTTTGTTATGGCAAGAGCTGTAATGAGTTCAGAATTCTTAGAGGAAGCTATAGCTTGTCCAAAAGAGCACATCACTGTTGAAGTTGGTGAGAAGAATGTTATGAGTGTACCAGTTCCAGTAATGAACTTTAAGCGTGAGCTTGAAGGGGATGAGGGAAGTATTTTCCCTTATGGATTTGCAAATACTTCTTCTGAACTTGATGATGCTATATCTAAGTTATATAGTATACTTCCAAAGCTTTTAGAACTTGCAGAGGTAGAAAAATCAGGTCAACTTATGGCAGATGAAATTGAAAAAACTAGAAGAAGAGTTAATGCTCTTGAATATATGACAATTCCTCAGCTTGAAGAAACAATCAGGTACATAAGAATGAAGCTTGATGAAAATGAAAGAGCTGCTACTACAAGACTTATGAAAGTTAAGAGTATGATAAATCAAAGAGCATAAATTATTTTAAAAAGGATATTATAGTAGAAAATTTTTCTGTTTATAATATCCTTTTTTCTTAGGTTCATTATTTTATGAAGCAGTGACTTAGAACTTGCTAACTAAATCAACTAAATAGTATAATCAAACTAAGATTTATTAAGGTAATATTAATATATTTGTAATTGATAAAAAAAAAATATAATAGTATAATTCTTATGTAAATGATTATAATTCAAGATGAATTTGAGTTATGTACAACAAGATAAGGAGTATGTAATTTTATGAAATATATATTAGGAGTAGTGCTAACTTTTTTAGTTGCATATTTAGTTATTCCAACATTAATGAAGTTGGCAATTAAGGTAGGTTTTACAGATAAGCCAACCCAAAGAAAACAACACAGAGAACCTATTCCACTATGCGGAGGAATAGGGATGTATATAGCATTTTTTAGTATATATTTTTTACTTAGGGTGCAAAGGCTTGATTTTCAGATAGCAGTATTTATAAGTTCTACTTTAATCCTAGCAATAGGCTTAGTTGATGACCATTATAAATCTATTGGTAAGGAGTTTCCTATATATCCAAGATTTGCAGTACAAATTCTTGCAGCATTTATAGTATATAAAAGTGGAGTTGTTTTTACCGGATTTGATAATCCTTTTACAGATACATACATATTTCTTCCAGAGTGGCTTCAACTTATATTAACAATAACTTGGATATTTGGAGTTACTACTGTAATTAACTGGTCCGATGGAATGGATGGATTAGCTGGTGGAATATCTTTAGTTTCTTGTTTTACATTTTTCTTTGCAGCAATAATATTAGGACAGGAATGGTCTGCTTTAACATGTTGTGTTTTAGGTGGAGCTATACTTGGATTTTTAAAGTTTAATAAACATCCAGCAAAAATATTTATGGGTGATTCAGGGGCTAATCTTATAGGGTTTTTATTAAGCATAATAGCCTTAGATGGTGCTTTTAAAAGTACTACAGTAATGAGCCTTTTTATTCCAATACTAGCTTTAGCAGTTCCTATATTTGATAATTTATTTGTTATATATAAAAGATTTCGTGAAGGAAAGCCAGTATATCAAGCAGATAGAAGTCAAATGCATTTTAGATTAAAAGAAAGAGGAATGAGTACAAATCAAGTTGTAAGCTACATAATATTAATAAGCTTAGTTTGCAGCCTTACTTCTATAGTGCTTCTTTTATTAAAAAGATAAATCATTAGTTTAGTTGAAACAAAGCATATATTTTAGTATTATTATACCTAAAGAGAAAGTTTTCTTTAGGTATTTTTTTAATAATCAATTTTAGTTGTTAGAGAAAATTTTATATCTAAATTTACAAAGCTTTTAATTAGTAGAAATAAATTTCATGTAATTTAAAAATAAAAAATAGGAGGAATTATATTAATGGAAAAAGTAGAAAGTTTTGAATTAGACCACAGAAAGGTTAAGGCACCTTATGTAAGAAAGTGTTGTGTTTTAAATGGAGAAAAAGGTGATAAGGTAAGTAAATTTGATTTAAGATTTCTTCAACCTAATAAGGAATCATTTGGAACAGCTGCTATGCATGGACTTGAACATTTATTAGCTCATCAGCTTAGAGTTTACTTAGATGGTGTTATAGATTTATCTCCAATGGGTTGCAGAACAGGATTTTATTTAAGCATATGGGGAGATAGGGAGCCAGAAGAAATAAAAAATGCTTTAGAAAGTGCATTAAAAGATGTATTAAAAGCTGAAGAAATGCCTGCTGCAAATGAAATACAATGTGGAAATTATAGAGATTTATCATTATTTGGAGCAAAGGAATATGCAAAAGAAGTTTTACAAAAGGGATTTTCTTTAAATATTTATGGTGAATAAAATGTTTAAATTAGGTGAATTAAATATTCCTAGAGAAGAAGTTCTTAGGTATTTAGGGCATAAATCTTCTCAAAAGATAGATGATAATATTAACAATTTAATTAATGAATGTATTGAAGAAACTAAAAACATAATAAATCCTAAATTTGTTTATGCAGAATATACAAAAACATTAATTGATAATGGTGTTAAAATTGATGGTACAAATTTAATTTTAGAAGGAAATGATATAAGAGAACATTTAAAGTCTGCAAAAAAAGTAGTTTTAATGGCTGTAACTTTAGGAAATAATATAGAGCAAAAAACAAGATTGTATGAAAGAATAAATCTTACAAAGGCACTAATCTTAGACTCTTGTGCAACAACAGCAGTTGAAGAAATATGCGATAAAATTGAAGAATATGTTAAAGAAGAAGCCTTAAAAGAAGATTTGGGAATAACATTTAGATATAGTCCAGGGTATGGAGACTTACCATTAGATGTACAGAAAAAT
This sequence comes from Clostridium sp., assembly GCA_022785265.1. Taxonomy (GTDB): domain Bacteria; phylum Bacillota; class Clostridia; order Clostridiales; family Clostridiaceae; genus Clostridium. The sequence goes on from JALFQD010000041.1 coordinate 8,198, forward strand.
TTTGTAAATACATTAAGAGCAGATAAAACTATAGGACTTACAGTTTCAGAAAATAATTTATTAATGCCAAGAAAATCTGTAACAGCTATAATAGGACTAATTCCAAAAAATATGGAAGTTAAGAAAAAGGGCTGTGAAGTTTGTAAAAACTATGAAAACTGTAGTTTTAGAAAAGAGGGGAAAAGCTGTGGAAGTTAGAGAATTAATAAAAGATAATATTTTGGTATTTGATGGGGCTATGGGAACAATGCTTCAAAAAAAAGGTTTAAAGCTTGGAGAAAATCCAGAAGTTTTAAATATAAGAGAGAGCGAAATAATAAAAGAAATACATAAAGAATACATAGATAATGGAGCAATGGTTATTTCAACAAATACTTTTGGAGCAAATGAATTAAAGCTTGAAGATACTGGCTTTTCGGTTGAGGAAATTATAGATTCTGCTGTAAAGATAGCACAGGAAGCAAGAGGGGATAAAAATGTTTATATAGCATTAGATGTTGGACCAATAGGACATCTTTTAGAACCAATGGGAACTTTAAGTTTTGATAGAGCCTATGAAATATTTAAAAGGCAAGTTGTTCAAGGAGAAAAGTCTGGGGTAGATTTAATTCTTTTAGAAACAATGACAGACCTTTATGAAACCAAGGCAGCACTTCTTGCAGTTAAAGAAAATACTAATTTACCAGTGTTTTGTACAATGTCATTTGAGGAAAATGGAAGAACATTTACTGGATGTACTCCAGAAAGTATGGCAATAACTTTAGAAGGATTAGGAGCAGATGCTGTTGGAGTTAACTGTTCTTTAGGACCTAAAGAATTAATGCCTATAGTAAAAAGAATAATATCTTCAACAAATCTTCCAGTAATGACTCAGCCAAATGCAGGTCTTCCTAAAATATCTTTTGGTGAAGCTGTATATGATATAACAGTAGATGAATTTTCAAGTTGGATTAAGAAATTTGTAGATGAAGGTGTTAGTATAATTGGAGGTTGTTGTGGTACAACTCCACAATTTACAAAGGCTCTTAGAGAAATTGCAGATAATAATAAGAGAGTACAAAGAGAAAAAGTAAGTTTTTCAGCTGTATGTACTCCTTCAAAGATGGTGAAAATCGAAGGAGTAAAAGTAATTGGAGAAAGAATTAATCCAACAGGTAAAAAAATATTTAGAGAAGCTTTAAAAAATAATGATTTAGATTATGTTTTAAAACAAGCTATTGAGCAAGTAGAGGCAGGAGCTGAAATACTAGATGTAAATGTAGGAGCACCTGAAGTAGATGAAAAAGAAATGATGCTAAAGGTAATTAAAGAAATTCAAAGCATTATAGATGCTCCTCTTCAAATAGATTCATCTTACCCTGATATAATAGAAGCAGGTCTTAGAAAATATAATGGAAAGCCTATTGTAAACTCTGTTAATGGTGAAGATGAGGTTTTAGATAAAATTCTTCCTGTAGTTAAAAAGTATGGAGCAAGTGTTGTTGGGTTAACATTAGATAAGAGAGGAATTCCACCAACTTGTGAAGAAAGATTTAAAATAGCTCAAAAGATAGTGAAAAGAGCTGCTGATTATGGAATAGATAAAAAGGATGTATTTATAGACTGCTTAGTTTTAACAGCTTCTGCTCAACAAGCTGAAGTTCAAGAAACATTAAAGGCTGTTAGAAAAGTAAAGGAAGAATTAGGAGTAAAAACTCTTTTAGGAGTTTCTAATATTTCATTTGGTCTTCCTTGCAGAGACTTAATTAATGAAACATTTTTAGCTTTAGCTATTGCAAATGGATTAGACTTACCTATAATGAATCCTAACAGTAGAGGAATGATGGACGTTATAAATTCATATAATGTTCTTGCAAATATAGATAAGGGTTCAGAAAAATATATTTCTTTATATGGTAATGCAAAGGTTGAAAGAGGAGTAAAAACAGCAGAAAGTAAGACTGATAATAAAGATTCAGGCGAAAAAGATATAAAATATATTGTCATAAAAGGCCTTAAAGATGAGGCAGCTAAGGCTACAGAAGAAGCTTTAGAAAATATGGAGGAACTTGAAGTTGTAAATAAACTCTTAATTCCAGCACTTGATGAGGTAGGAAAGAAATACGAAGTGGGAGAAATATTCCTTCCACAGCTTATACAATCTGCAGAAACAGTACAAAAAGCTTTTGAAGTTATAAAAGGAAGACTTGTTTTAAAGAGTGAAGCAGGAATTTCAAAAGGAAAAATAATTTTAGCTACAGTTCAAGGAGATATTCATGACATTGGAAAGAATATAGTTAAGGTTATATTAGAAAACTATGGATATGAAGTAATAGATTTAGGAAAAGATGTTCCTATAGAAACTGTAGTTGAAGAAACAGAAAAAAATGGAGTAAAACTTGTTGGATTAAGTGCTCTTATGACAACTACCTTAAAGAGTATGGAAGCTACAATAAAGGCATTAAAAGAAAATGGATATAAAGGTGAAGTATTTGTAGGTGGTGCTGTTCTTACACCAGAATATGCAGACATGATAGGAGCAGATTATTATGCAAAGGATGCAAAAGAATCTGCAGAAATAGCTAAAAGAGTCTTTGGATAAAAATAAATAATTATTAAAGAAGCTAATATACAATTAATTAAAAAATTGATTGTGTATAGCTTCTTTTTTGTGTGAGAGATTTTAAAATTAAGGCTAGTAATATACATAAGGTTATATTTTTTGTTATAATGGTAAAAGTGATTTTTTAAAAGGCAGGTAGTTTTATGGAAGATAAAATTCAAAAAGAGAGAGAAATTCTTTCAATTAAAAGAAAGCTTATAGAAGATGAATTAGAAGAAAAACAAAAAAATCTTAATAATGTAGAAAGTAAGTTTAGAGCATTAAGCAAAGAGGCAAAGGGAAGTTATAATGAAGAAAAAGAAACTACAGAAAAAATTTATAATGTTTTAGCTAAAGATATTACTAGCTTTAAAGAAGCTTTAGATGCACCTTATTTTGGAAGAATTGATTTTAGAGAACATAAAAAACTTGAAGAAAGTATTTATATAGGGAAAAAGGGAATAATTAATACTAAAGAAGGAGAAGAGGTTGTAGTAGATTGGAGAGCACCAGTTGCAGACCTTTATTATAGTGGAACAGGAGGAGAAGCAAGCTATAAAGCACCAGGAGGAGTTATAAATGGTGTACTCACTCTTAAAAGAAAGTTTTTATTTAAAGATGGAGATATAAAAGAAATTTTTGATGAAGGCTTAAATGAGCTTATGATAAATGGGGAAGAAGGAAAAGAGCTTGTTGATGAATTTTTAAAAATAAATCTAGAAGAAAGTAGAGGAAAAAAGCTTAAAGAAGTTGTTGCAACAATTCAAAAGGAACAAAATGATATAATAAGATGGCCTAAAAATCTTCCAATAATAGTTCAAGGTTCTGCAGGGTCAGGAAAAACTACAATAGCTCTTCATAGATTGGCATATTTAATATATAGATATAGAGATACTATGAAGGGAAATGATATTCTAGTTTTAGCTCCAAATACTTTATTTTTAGATTATATATCAGAAATCTTACCAAGTCTTGGAGCAGGAGAGGTTAAACAAAGTACATTTGAAAATCTTGTTTCTAAGCAATTTAAAATAAAGGGGAAAATATACAACAAAGATGAAAAGCTAAAGGTTGTAATGGAAGAAAAAGATAAAGATAAAGTGGAGTTAATATTAAAATCTTCAAGGCTTAGAGGGTCAATAGAATTTAGAAAAATGCTTGATAGATATATCTCTTTAATAGAAGGAGAAGCATTAGAGATAAAGCATATTATGATAGGTGATGAAATCCTATTTAATAGAAAAGAAATACAAAGATTATATACTAAAGATTTAAGAAACTATCCTATAAATAAGAGAAAAGATGAAATAAAAAGGTATTTAAATCTAAAGCTAAAAGAGAAAACAGAACAGCTTATATTAAAAGTAGATAGAGAATGGGAAGGAAAAATTCAAAGCATAAGAAATAATTTAGAGGATTCTCAAGAAAGAAGAGAAAAGCTTATAAAAATTTATGGTGAAAGAGATAAAATAAAGGAAAATATAAAAAAGAATTCTAAAAAAGAATTTAATGATTATTTTAAGGCATGGAGAGAAATTAATTCAAAGGACATATATTATAACTTTTTTAATGATGAAGAAATGTTTTGTATAGCAACAGAAGGAAAAATCCCTAAAAATTTATATATATTTATGAAGGAAGAATATAATAAAAACTATAGTGAAAACATAATTGATGAAGATGATTTAGCAGCTCTTTCATATATAAGAATACTTCTTGAAGGAGTCGAAGAAAAAGAAAAATACCAGCATATTGTAGTAGATGAAGTTCAAGATTATAGCCCATTTCAAGTTTATATTGTAAATAAATTAGCAAAAGGAAATTCTCTAACATTAGTTGGAGATTTAGCTCAAGGTATTTATTTCTATAAGGGAATTGAAAAGTGGGAGGACATAACAGAAGGATTGTTTAATGGATACGCTACTTATATTCAATTAACACAAAGCTATAGGTCAACTGTGGAAATTATAGATTTTGCAAAAAAAGCATTAGAATCACAAAATCTTGGTCTTAAAAATGCACTTCCAGTGTTAAGACATGGTGAAAAACCTAAAATAATAGATGTTGTTTCAGAAGATGATTGTGGTAAAAAAATTGATGAAATAGTTAAAGAGGTATTAGAAAAGGGAAAAAATAGTATTGCTATAATAACTAAAAATGAAAAAGAAGCTTTAGAATTATCTAAGGTTTTAAAAAGAAAGAGTAAAAATAAATTTACTTTAATAAAAGGTAAAGAAAAAGCAATGAATAGTAATTTTGTTATAATTCCATCATATTTAACTAAAGGGTTAGAATTTGATGCTACTGTAATATTTAATCCAAGTGAAGAAGCTTATAAAAATAATTTATTAGATGAAAGACTTCTTTATGTTTCTCTAACTAGAGCACTTCATTTAGAATATATCATTCAAAAAGATAAAACAACAAAATTGATAAAATAATAAAAATATTGTGAATTTTAATAAGATAAGGTAATATAGGAATATAAGCAAGAATAAGGAGATGATTTATATATGGAAGAAAGACAAATCATGTCTTTTAAAGATGAAGATGGCAATAAAGTTGATTTTGAAGCAGTAGCAAGAATATATTTAGAAGATAAGGAATATCTATTATTATCACAGCTAAATGATGAAAGTGGAGATATACTTATATTTAGAGTTGACAATATAGAAGGAAAAGAAGAATTAAATTTAGTGGAAGATGATAAGGAATTTATTGCAGTTAAAAAGGAATATAAAAAATTAATTTATTAGGGAGTGTTACATATGGAAATATCAAAAATAGAAAAATTTTTAAAAAAAAATGGTCTATCAGAAATAGAAGAGATAAATAATGAGGAAAATTATTCTGTAATTAAGTTTTATTATGATTTTGATAAAGATGAATTAAGTGCAGCAAGAGCTTATGCAAAT
>JALFQD010000092.1 GCA_022785265.1 Clostridium sp.
TCATCATAGGAATCTCTAAATCCACAAGCTTGCTTTGTACAGCCAGCTGTTGAATCCTTTGGATAAAAATATATTACTACTGTTTCATATTTTTCAAATATATCTTTTGAAGAAAACTCTTTTCCATCTTTATCTAATAAAATAAAATCAGGTGCTTTTATACCAACTTCTAACATAACACAATCATCTCCTATAAATATTTACTATAAGTATAACATAAATAAAATTAAATTTTTATTACAATGTTATATAGATATTTTAATTTGAAAATTATTGTTATAATATAAATTAAAGTAAAAAGACAAAGAAGGTATGGTCATGAAAAAAGCTTTATTAGTAATTGATATTCAAAATGATTTTTTAGGGGAAAATAGAAATAAAAATAAGTTCTCATATAAAAATGTGGACCAGCTTATTTTAAACATAAACAATAATGTAGAAAAAAACATAGAAGAAGGAAATGAGATTATATATATAGCTCATGTACTAGATAATACTTTTATTTCAAGAAAGTTATTTGGATATGCAATTAGTGGAACTGAAGGAGCACAATTATGTAGCAACTTAAAGGTAAGTCCAGATTATCATTACTTTGAAAAAAAACATGCAGATGCTTTTTCTGTTAAAGAGTTAAGATTTTTCTTGGAAAATCATAATATTAATACAATACAAATTTGTGGAGTTGATGAGGGAGGCTGTGTTTCAGCAACAGCTAAAGGAGCTGTTAAGTTAGGACTAAAGGTAGAAATGCTTAAGGATTCTATAGATACAGTATTCCCAATAAAGAAGGTTGCAAAGCTTAGAGAAGAATTAAAGAAAAAGGGAGTTAGTTATATATAATTAAATTTTAATTAAGTGTGAATTATTATTTTGTTTGAATTGAAGCTAGAAGACTAGAAAAAACAAAGTAATGATTTCATACTTTTTTAGAATGTGATACAATAATAGTAAGAATTAGTAAATGGGAATTGATAATATGAAAAGAATATTTTATTTAATAGTATTTATTTTGCTGATGGTAGTTGAAACTTTAATTGCATTATATGTTCATGATGATTTTATAAGACCATATATTGGAGATGTTATTGTAGTTATCGTTTTATATTCATTTGTTAGAATTTTCATACCAGAAAAGTGTAGGTTATTACCACTTTATATATTTATTTTTTCAGTAGCAGTAGAGGTTATGCAATATTTTAAAATAATTAATATATTAGGGCTTCAAAATAATAGCTTTGCAAGAGTGATTATAGGTTCTGTGTTTGATTTAAAGGATATAGTATGTTATGCAATAGGATGTTTAATACTTGCTTTATATGAGATATTAAGAAAAGATAAGTATAAGCCTTAGAAAGGAGAAGTTTATGAGAACAGAAAAAGAAATGTTTGATTTAATACTTGGTGTTGCAGAAAAAGATGAAAGAATACTTGGAGTTTATATGAATGGTTCAAGAGCAAATCCAAAAGCACCAAAGGATATTTTCCAAGATTTTGATATTGTTTATGTGGTTAAAGAAACAAAGTCTTTTATAAGAGATAAGGAATGGGTAGATATATTTGGAGAAAGGCTTATTATGCAATTACCTGATGAGTTAGATAAAATTGCAGGAATAAAAATAAATTTTAAAAATGATTATGGATATTTAATGCAGTTTATAGATGGAAACAGAATAGATTTACATATACAAACTAAAGAATTTGCATTAAAAGAATTAAAAAGAGACAAATTATCAATCATACTCTTAGATAAAGACAATATTTTTCCAAAACTTCCAGAACCAACAGATGAAGAACATTGGATTAAAAAGCCTACAGAAAAATTATTTTATAGAGCATGTAATGAATTTTGGTGGGTAAGCATTTATGTAGCAAAGGGATTGTGGAGAGATGAAATTCCATATGCTATGGATAACTTAAATTTTAATGCACGTCCTCAGCTTATACAAATGTTATCGTGGTATGTAGGAATTTCAACAAACTTTTCTTGTAGTGTTGGAAAGAGTGGAAAATACTTAAAAAATTATTTACCTGATGAAATATGGGATAGATTTCTTAAAACTTATCCAGCAGGTAATGTAACTTCTATATGGGATTCTCTTTTTGCAATGGGAGAATTATTTAAAGATATTTCAAGAGAAATAAGCCATAGACTTGGTTTTGTATATAATCAGGAAGCAGAAAGATGCTTTTCATATTTAATTCATATAAGTCAACTGCCTAAAAATGCTAAGGAGATAATCTAAAAAGGTTATAAATATTAATAGATATATAATATAATAGTAATATATAAATGTATAATTTTATAAAACAAAAGGTGTGGTGAAGAAAATATGGGAAAGTATTATAGGCAATACAGAAAAGTTGGTAAAATAACAGCTTCTTTGACTAAAAAATTAAATTGTGCAATTCAAAGAAGTGTGTATGCCTCTCCAGGAGTTATTAACCACATTAGAAAATATCATAGCAAGCAATTAAGTAAGAATGTTAAGGAAAATCTTTATAGAACTATAGAAAGTATAATAGAAAAGCCAGATTATATAGGAATATACAGAAAGAGAAATGAAAGCTACGATTTAGAACTTATCAAGAAAGTAGATGGCATTCTTTTATTGGGGCTAAAAATAGATGAAGAAGAGGATTGTATATTTGTTACAACTCTTTATCCAATAACAAAAAGTAAAATAGAGAATAGACTCCAAAGTGGAAGAATTGTTAAAAATGAGTAAATTAAAATATTGCAAAATATTATGAATATAATTATAATAATATAATATGTAGGTTTTTGAGGTGAGAAATGGCTCCTCACACGCTGGAAACAGTAAACAGAGATGCAGGATACGCCGCCCTGCCAAAAACCGAGAATTTTAAATAACTTTTGCATTCAAAGGTTATTTTTTTATATTATTAGGAATTTTAGTTGCCAAACTGTTTATAACTTGTTAAGCTTAATAAAAGAAAAAGGTTTAAACATTTTCACTTAAGTTTTAAAGTAAGTGTTATTGTGTAATTTTACATGATATTTTTTATAAAATAGAGATAAAAATGGAGGGATTAAAAATGGCAAAAAGAGGAATGTTATTAACCATATCAGGACCAACAGGAGCAAAAAAAGACAAAGTAATAAAAGCTTTATTAGAAAAAGATGATAATCTTGTACTTTCAAAATCTTTTACAACAAGGGAAAAAAAAGATGATGAAATTGAAGAATATGAATATATAGATAAAAAGGAATTCTTAAAAAGGGTGCAACAAGGATTTTTCCTTGAATGGGCTGAAATTTATGATAACTATTATGGAACACCTAAGCGTCAAGTAGAAAAACTTCTTAAGCAGGGTAAAAATGTAATAGCAAAGGTAGATATAAAAGGAGCTCTTCAAATTAAAGAAAAGGTTGAAGATGCAATATTAATATTTATATTACCACCTTCTATAGAAGAACTTAAAGAAACAATATTAAATAGTAGTAAAGTAGAAACACCAGAAATGCTAATAAGAAAGTTTAATTCTGCATATCCAGAAATAAATTCAATATCTAAATATAATTATGGAGTTGTAAATGACAACATAGATGTTGCTGTTGAAAAGATAGAAAAAATTATATCAGCAGAGGAATGCAGAGTAGATAGAATAAAAGATGAACTTTCATATATAATAGGATAATATATATAATACAATAATAAAAAAATTTACTATACATGAAAAAATTAAAATATTAAAAATTTAATTATTTAAAAATGAATAAAAAAATAGAATATTGACAAAAAAATATTGAATAGCTTATAATTACGTATGAAAGACTCATATAGTGGTGATAATATGGTTCACCAGTCTCTACCAGATAACCACAAAATATCTGACTATGAGGTACTTATTGTATAAAAGTGTCTAAAAGGAAGTAGAGTAAAAAATTCTACTTCCTTAATTTATTTTAAGGAGGAGACCAAAATGCAAGAAGTAAAAGAAAAAGGAAGATTTTTGGAAATCTTGAGTAACAAGAAGGTAGACTATAAAAAGGAATTTATAGCTGGGCTTACTACTTTCTTAGCAATGGCTTATATCATTGCAGTAAATCCTAATATTTTAAGTAGTACTGGAATGGATAAAGGAGCTTTAGTTACTGCAACTTGTTTATCAGCAGGACTTACCACTATTGTCATGGGATTATTTGCTAACTTGCCATTTGCATTAGCATCAGGAATGGGGTTAAATGCTTATTTTGCTGGGATAGCAACCGGGAATGGTATAACTTGGGAAATTGCTTTATCTGCGGTTTTTGTAGAAGGTATTATATTTATAATTTTATCTTTATTTAAAGTAAGAGAAGCAGTAGTAAAATCAATTCCTTTAAATATGAAATATGCAGTTACAGCAGGAATAGGACTTTTCATTGCATTTATAGGATTTTTAGGAGCTAATATTGTAGAAGCAAGTGAAGCAACAACAGTAGCACTTGGAAGTTTTAAATCACCAACAGTTATAATAGCATTAATAGGACTTTTAGTAATAGTTATACTAGATAAAAAGAAAATAAAAGGTTCTATTCTTTGTGGAATAGTAATATCAACATTATGTGCATGGGGATATGCGTATTTTATAAATCCTAATGCAGCAGATTTAGGAATTTATCTTCCAGATGGAATATTTAAATTTGAAAGTATATCACCTATTGCTGGAAAGATAGATTTTGGATATATGTTCCACCCAGAAACAATTGGAACATTTATAACAATAGTTTTCACATTTTTATTTGTAGATTTTTTTGATACAATAGGAACATTGGTAGGTGTTACCTCAAGAGCAGGAATGCTTGATAAGGATGGAAATGTACCAAACGCAGGAAAAGCATTGATGGTAGATGCTCTTGGAACAACAGTGGGAGCAGTTTTAGGAGTTTCAACAGTAACTACTTATGTTGAAAGTTCAACAGGAGTTGCAGCAGGTGGAAGAACTGGATGGACAGCAGTATTTTCAGGAATATTATTCTTATTAGCTATGTTTTTCTCTCCAATATTTGTAGCAATTCCATCATGTGCAACAGCACCAGCTCTTATATATGTTGGATATTTAATGCTTGAATCTGTTAAAAATATTGATTTTAGTGATATTACAGAAGGAGTACCAGCTTTCTTAACAATAGCATTAATGCCACTTACATATAGTATAGGTGATGGCTTAACTATTGGAGTATTAGCATATGTATTTATGAATTTAATTTACAATTTAGTATGTAAAAAAGAAGAAAAAAAGAAAATATCATGGGTTATGATAATTCTTGCAATTATCTTCTTAATAAAATTATTTATACTATAAAAAATAGAAAGGCTACTGAAAAGTTTTTTTCGGTAGCTTTTTTCTATTTAAAAATGTTAATAAAATGTTAATAAAATATTGACTGAAAAAATGAAATAGACTATTATTTTAATTATTAAAGGGTAGAGGATGTGAAAATTTTGATAAAGAGTATGACTAGCTTTGGAAGGGCTCAAGGTGAAGAAGGAAAAGGATATTTATTTTCTATTGAAATGAAAAGTGTTAATAATAGATACTTGGATTTAAATATTAGGATGCCTAAGTTCATGATATTGCTAGAAGAAGAAATAAGAAAAATAATAAATACAAGACTTAACAGAGGAAAGGTTGATGTATTTATAAATTATAAAAGCTATGAGAAAGCATCAGCTATGCCTAAACTTAATTTAGAAGTAGCTAAGGGTTATTATAATTGTCTTAATGAACTTCAAAAAGAGTTTAACATTGAAAATGATATAACTGTAAGTAAGCTTGCAAATTTCCCAGAAGTTTTAACCTTGGAAGAAAAAGAAGAAAATCTAGATGAAGTATTAAAAGAAATAAAACCATTAATAGAAGTTTCTTTAGATAAGATGCTTGAGATGAGAATTCGTGAGGGAGAAAAGCTTAAGGAAGATATTCTTGTTAAATTAAATGATATTGAAGAAAAAGTAAAAACTATTGAAGGTTTTGCAGAGGATTTACCTAAAACATATAAGCAAAGATTAGAAGAAAGACTATCAGAGCTTACAAAGGGATTAAATGTAGATGAAGAAAGAATAGCAGTTGAAGTAGCTATTTTTGCAGATAAGGTAGCTATAGATGAAGAGGTCATAAGATTAAAAAGTCATATAGGACAAATGAGAAAAACTTTAAATTTAGAAGAACCTGTTGGAAGAAAGCTTGATTTTATTGTTCAAGAAATGAACAGAGAAACAAATACAATTGGTTCAAAGGCAAATGATATTAATATAACTAATATAGTTATAGATATAAAAAATCTAATTGAAAAAATTAGGGAACAAGTTCAAAACATTGAATAAAATTAAGGAGGAATAAAATAATGGGAATAAAACTGATTAATATTGGTTTTGGAAATATAGTTTCTGCTAACAGACTTGTTGCAATCGTAAGTCCAGAATCAGCACCTATAAAGAGAATAATACAAGAAGCAAGAGATAGAGGAATGTTAATAGATGCTACTTATGGAAGAAGAACAAGAGCAGTTATAATTACAGATTCAGATCATGTAATATTATCAGCAGTTCAACCTGAAACAGTTGCTCATAGATTATCTACTAATAAAGATGATATAGATGATGAGGTTGAAGAATAATGAAAAAGGGAAATTTAATAGTTATTTCAGGTCCATCAGGAGCTGGTAAAGGAACAATTTGCAAAGAACTTTTAAAAAGAGAAGATAATCTTTATATATCAGTTTCTGCAACTACAAGAAGTCCTAGAGAAGGAGAAGTACATGGAGTAAATTATTACTTCCTAACTAAAGAGGAATTTAAAAAGAAGGTTGATAATAATGAATTTTTAGAATGGGCAGAAGTACATGGAAATTATTATGGAACACCTAAATTTAATGTTGAAGAGATGATTAATGAAGGAAAGAACATTATTTTAGAAATTGATGTTCAAGGAGCCTTAAATGTAAAGAAAAATTGTGAAGATGGAGTTTTTATATTTATACTTCCACCAACAATGGAGGAATTAAAAAGAAGAATAATAGCTAGAGGTAGCGAAACTCCAGAAAGCTTAATAAAAAGATTTAAAACAGCATATGAAGAAATTAATTATATTTCAAAATATAACTATGCTGTTATTAATGATGACTTAGAAGAAGCAGTACAAAAGGTTCAAAATATTTTATATGCAGAAAACTGCAGAGTAGATAATATAGATTATAATATTTTAGATTTTAAGGAGGGTTTAATTAATGATAAACACAATGATTAATCCATCAGTAGTGGACTTATTAAAAAGAGTTGAGGATAGATATACTTTAGTAATGGTAACATCAAAAAGAGCAAGACAAATAATAGCAGGAGAAAAGCCTTTAGAAGATGCTAACTCAAAGAAACCTTTAACAATAGCTATAAATGAAGTAAATGATGGTTTGGTAACTTATCAATCAACAGTAGCAGATAATAGTGAGAAATAATTATGAGTAAAGAAAAATGTGTAGTTATTGGAGTAACTGGAGGAATAGCTGTTTATAAGGCATTAGATATAATAAGTGCTTTAAGAAAAAAGAATGTTGATGTAAGAGTTATTATGACAAAACATGCTATGGAATTTGTTAATCCAATAACATTTCAAGCTATAAGCCAAAATATTGTAACTACAGATATGTTTGAAGAACCAAAGGCTTGGGAAATTCAGCATATAAGTCTTGCAAAAAGAGCTGATGTTTTTCTTGTGGCACCAGCAACAGCTAATATAATAGGAAAGGTAGCAAATGGAATAGCTGATGATATGCTTTCTACTACAATAATGGCAACAAAAGCAAAGGTTATTTTTGCTCCAGCTATGAATACTAATATGTATGAAAATCCTATAGTACAAGAAAATATTAAAAAGCTTAAAAATTTAGGTTATGAATTTATTGAACCATCAAGTGGAAGACTTGCTTGTGGAGATGAAGGTAAAGGAAAGCTTGCTCCTGTACAAGATATTGTAGATATCACAATGAGTAATTTATATGATAAAAAAGATTTAGTTGGAAAAAAGGTTTTAGTTACAGCAGGACCAACAAGAGCAGAAATAGATCCTGTAAGATTTATAAGCAATCATTCAACAGGGAAAATGGGATATGCTATTGCAGAAGAAGCAAGAGATAGAGGGGCAGATGTAACATTAATTTCAGGACCTACTAATGAAGAACCACCAATAGGTGTAAATATTATAAAGGTTACAACAAATTCAGAAATGAGGGATAAGGTTCTTTCTTTATATGATAATTCAGATATTGTGATAAAATCAGCTGCAGTAGCAGATTATAAGCCTAAGGAATATAGTAATCAAAAGATAAAAAAAGGTGAAGGTTCTTTAGTAATTGAGCTTGTTAGAGATAATGATATTCTAAAAGAGCTAGGAGATAAGAAGAAAAATCAAATTCTAGTAGGTTTTGCTGCAGAAAGCCAAAATGTGGTAGAAAATGCAAAGAAAAAGATTGAAAAAAAGAACTTAGATTATATTGTTGCAAATGATATAACTTCTAAGGATACTGGATTTGCTTCATCAGATAATAAGGTTATAATAATTACTAAAGAAGGAGAAGAATTTGCTCTAGAAAAGATGAGTAAAAGAAAAGTGGCTAGAAATTTATTTGACATTATTTTGGAAAAGCGCATAAATTAGCGCTTTTTCTCTTATGAATAATAATTTATACAAGAGGTGAAGGGATTGATAGATTTATATGCAGAAGTAATAATAAATAGTGATGCAGTTCAAATTGATAGACCTTTCACATATAAAGTAAGGGATGAGGACAACGAAAGCATACAGGTAGGACATAGGGTTAAGGTTCCTTTTGGATTTGGTAATAGAAGTGTTGAAGGATTTGTAATAGGCTTAAAATGTGATGGTGTTGAAAATATTAAAGGAATAAAAAAAATAACTTGCATTTTAGATAAAGAGCCAATACTTACTAGAGATGACTTAAAACTTATAAACTTTTTAAGAGATAAATATTTATGTAAGTATATAGATGGAATAAGAACCATAATTCCTATTGGACTTATGAGTGGATTAACCACAAAAAAGAAAAAGGTTATAATATATTTAAGAGATTTAAATGAAGAACTTTCTAAAAAAGAAAACTATGTTTCTGTTATGAATTTTGTAAAAAATCATAATGGAATGTTTATTAAGAGTGAGCTTATAAATGATTATGGCTTATCATCATATTCTATAAATAAACTTATTGAAAAAGGATATTTATCTTGTGAGGAACAAGTTGTAAATAGATATAATTTAAAAAGCTATAAGGATGAAGAAAAAAATGAGTTAAATGATGAACAAAAGCAAGTATTTGAAAAGATTTTAAACTCTGATAAAAAAGGTTTTTTACTAAAGGGTGTGACAGGCTCTGGAAAAACAGAGGTGTATATGAATCTTGCATCTGAGGTTTTAAAGTCTAATAAATCTGTTATAATGCTTGTACCTGAGATTTCATTAACTCCTCAAATGATAGAAAGGTTTAAAGGAAGATTTGGAGTTAATGTAGCTCTTTTTCACAGCAAACTTTCTCAAGGAGAAAGATTTGATGAATGGTTTAGAGTAAAAAGAGGAGAAGTAAAACTTGTAGTTGGAGCAAGAAGTGCAATTTTTCTTCCACTTAAGGATTTAGGATTAATAATAATAGATGAAGAACATGAAAATACATATAAGTCAGAACAAAATCCTAAATATAAAACAAAGGAAGTAGCAGAATTTTTAAGTGAAATTAAGAATTGTAAATATATTCTTGGCTCTGCCACTCCTTCAATTGAGAGCTATTATGAGGCTATGGAGGGAAAATTAGAATTTCTTGAAATGAAAAACAGAGTAAAAAATCTTCCAATGCCTTCTATGGAAACAGTAGATATGAGAGAAGAATTAAAGAGTGGAAATATGTCACTTTTAAGTAGAAGGCTTAAGAGTGAAATTGAAAATAATTTAAAAAATAATGAACAAACAATATTATTTTTAAATAGAAGAGGATTTTCAACTTTTGTTTCTTGTAGAAATTGTGGTTATGTATTTAAATGTCCTAAATGTGATGTAGCTATGACATATCATAAAAATGGATTTTTGGTATGTCATTATTGTGGAATAACTCAAAGAGAACAAAAAAGTTGTCCTAAATGTGGAAGTAAGTATGTTAAGTTTTTTGGAGCAGGTACAGAAAGGGTTGAAACAGAAGTAAAAAAAATATTTCCACAAGCTAGAATTCTTAGAATGGATGTTGATACAACAAGAACAAAGGATTCTCATGAAAAGATTTATAATGCCTTTAAAAAGGGAGAAGGAGATATTTTAATAGGAACTCAAATGGTTTCTAAAGGCTTAGATTTTAAAAATGTTACCTTGGTAGGGGTTTTAGCAGCTGATATATCTTTAAATATACCTGATTACAGAGCAGGGGAAAGAACTTATCAAATTTTAACTCAGGTGTCTGGAAGAGCTGGAAGAGGGGATAAAAAAGGAAGGGTTATTATTCAAACCTATACTCCAGAAAGCCCAATAATTAAGTATTCAATGGAGAATAACTATGAAAAACTTTATAAGGATGAAATAGAAATTAGAAAAAAGATGAATTATCCTCCTTTTGGTAAAATTTTCTTAATAAATTGTCAAAGTAAAGATGAAAAAAAATTAAAAGATTTTATGAATAAATTAGGAGAAAAAGTAAAAGACTTATTAGATAAGGAAAAAAATTTAGAAATATTAGGTCCAGTTCCATGTATAATAACAAAAATTAAGGAAAATTATAGGTGGCAGATTATGATAAAAGGTAATTTTAATGAAGAAATACCTAAAAAAATAAAATATATACTTTATGAATTGACAAAGAGTGTATATAATGAAATAAGAGTTAGTATGGATATTAATCCAAACAATATGGCATAGGAGGTTATTAAAAATGGCTATAAGAAATATTAGAACTGAGGGAGACCCAATTTTAAGAAAAAAATCTAAAGAAGTAGAAAAAATAGATAAAAAAATTCTAACATTAATAGAAGATATGAAAGAGACAATGTATAAAGCAGATGGTGTTGGAATTGCAGCACCACAGGTTGGAATATTAAAAAAGATATTTGTAATTGATATTTATGATGGAAATGGTCCTTTTGTATTTATAAATCCTGAAATACTAGAAACTAAAGGAAAGCAAAAAGATGAAGAAGGTTGCTTAAGTGTGCCAGGAATTCAGGAAGAAGTAGAAAGACCTTATTATGTTAAGGTAAAGGCTACTAATGAAAAGGGTGAAGAATTTATCCTTGAAGCAGAAGAATTAATGGCAAGAGCAGTATGCCATGAAAATGATCATTTATATGGAAAGTTATTTATAGATTATTTACAAAAATAGGAGGAATATGCTTTAATGAAAATAGTTTTTATGGGAACTCCAGATTTTGCAGTACCATCTTTAGAAAAACTTATTGAAAAGTATGAAGTTTTAGCTGTTCTTACTCAGCCTGATAAACCTAAAGGAAGAGGAAAGAAAATGGCATATTCTGAAGTAAAAGAAGTTGCTATTAAACACAATCTTCCTGTTTATCAACCTATAAAGCTTAAAGAAGATAGAGAGCTTATTGAAAAGCTTAAAGAGATGAAACCAGACTTTATAATAGTAGTTGCTTTTGGGCAAATACTTACAAAAGAAGTTTTAGATATACCTAAATATGGCTGTATAAATCTTCATGGCTCACTTCTTCCAATGTATAGAGGTGCAGCACCAATAAATTGGGCAATTATTAAAGGTGAAAAAGTTTCAGGAAACACAACAATGCTCATGGATGAAGGCTTAGATACAGGCGATATGCTATTAAAAGATGAAGTGGAAATTAAAGAAGATATGACAGCAGGAGAGCTTTATGATTTATTAAAAGACAGAGGGGCAGATTTACTTATAGATACAATTGAGAAGATGAAAGAAGGTACTATAACTCCAATAAAGCAAGAAGGGGAAACCTTCTATGCTAAAATGCTTAATAAAAAAATTGCTAAAATTAATTGGAATGAAAATGCTGAAACTGTCAATAATTTAATAAGAGGATTAAATCCTTGGCCTATAGCTTATACTTATTATAATGAAAAACCAATGAAAATATTTGAAGCACAAGTCATAAAAGAAAACAGCAAAAAAGAGCCAGGAACAATTTTGAATGTTTCAAAAGAAGGAGTAAAAGTAGCTTGTGCAGAAAATATATTACTTATAAAAAAGGTTCAATTTCCAAATGGAAAGCCATTAGAAGTTAAGCAGTATATAAATGGAAATAGTATTGAAGAAAACACTATCCTAAAATAGGAGGGACTTTTATGTTTTATTATGATTCAACAATGTTAATTTTAATACCAGCTGTTATTATAAGCTTTATTGCACAAATGCAAATTAGTAGAACCTACTCAAAATATAAAAGCGTAGGTACTAGAAATGGCTATACTGGTCAGCAGGTTGCAAGAATGATGCTTGATGAAGCAGGATTATTTGATATTCAAATACAAATAATAAATCAAGAGCTTGGAGACCATTATTCACCAAGTGAAAGAATTCTAAGACTATCTCCAGATGTATATAATGGAAGTAGTGTAGCAGCTGCTGGAATAGCAGCACATGAAGTTGGGCATGCGATACAGCATAAAGAAAGCTATAAGCCTATTGTAGTAAGAAATGCCATTTTACCTATAGTAAATATAGGCTCATCTTTTTCATGGATTGTATTTTTCTTAGGATTAGTTTTAGGAATTTCAAAGTTAACAACAATAGGTATAATATTATTTTCTTGGGTTGTTGTATTTCAATTAATAACACTTCCAGTAGAGTTTAATGCTTCATCTAGGGCACTTTCAATATTGAAAAGTAGAAATATACTTTATGAAGATGAAGCAAAAGGAGCAAAAAAAGTTTTAAAGGCAGCAGCAATGACTTATGTAGCAGCAGTTTTACATTCAATTTCACAATTGATTAGATTATTAGTAATAAGTAATAGAAATGATGATTAAGAGGTAAGATATATGAATAGTAGAGAGATTGCAGTAAAGGTATTAGATAGAGTTATTAGAGAAGGAGCTTATTCTAACATAATACTTTCAAAAGAATTAAATGAATCAGATTTGTCTGATCAAGATAAAGCACTTACAACAGAAATTGTTTATGGAACTTTAAGAAGATTAAAGACAATAGATATGATTTTAGAAGCTTTAGTTAAAGACTTATCTGTAATGGATAAAAAGGTATTAACTATTTTAAGAGTAGCTATATATCAAATAAAATTCTTAGATAAAATTCCATCTTATGCAGCATGTAATGAAGCTGTAGAGCTTGCAAAGGAAATCTCAGAGAAGGATGGAAAATTAGTGAATGGAATACTAAGAAACTATTTAAATAAGGAACAAAACATAGAAGTTAATTTTAGAAATAAAATTGATGAATTAGCATTTAACTTATCATTTGAGCCTTGGATGATAAGAATGCTTATAAAACAATATGGAGAATCAGAAGCAATAAGAATATTAGAAGAACTTAATAATACTCCAGGGGTAACAGTAAGAGTTAATAATATTAAAGCAGATTATGAAGATGTATTTGAAGAATTAGAAGCACAAGGTTATGAAGTTGAAGAAGGAGAAGTTTGTCCAGAAGCAATTTCAATAACAGGTGGAAAAGCAATAGAAAAAAATCAAGCATTTATTGATGGAAAAATAACAGTACAAGATGAAAGTGCTATGCTTGTTGCACCATTATTAGACATTGAGGATAATCTTACAGTTATAGATTTATGTTGTGCTCCTGGTGGAAAGACAACTCATATAGGAGAGCTTTTAAATAATACAGGAAAAGTATTAGCTTTTGATTTATATCCACAAAAGTTAGAACTTGTTAGAGAAAATGCTGAAAGATTAGGAATAACAAATATTGATTTAGGAGAAATGGATGCAACAAAGCTTAATGTTAATTTAATAGGTTTAGCAGATAGAGTGCTTATTGATGTGCCATGTTCTGGTATAGGTATAATAAGAAAGAAGCCAGAAATAAAGTGGACTAAGAAGAGAAATGAAATAAAAGAACTTATAGAAATACAAAGAAAAATAATGGAAAATGCTTGGGAATACTTAAAAAAAGGTGGAATTATGGTATATTCAACTTGTACAGTTAATAAAGAAGAAAACCAAGAAAATATAACATGGTTCTTAAATAAACATAAAGATGCAAAGATTGAAAAAATATTTGTTGGAAGGGAAGAAAATCTAAGATATGATGAATTAGGCACATTAACAATATTCCCAAATCAATATATGGATGGATTCTTTGTAACTAAGATTAAGAAATGTTAGGAGTAATATATGAATAATATATTAAATTATACACTAGAAGAATTGCAAGAATGGATGAAGGAACATGAAGAAAGTGCTTTTAGAGCAAAACAAGTTTTTTCATGGATATATAAAGATTGTTTTGATTTTGATGAGATGAAAAATATACCTAAACCATTAAAAGAGAAACTTAAAGAAAATTTTTATATTGGAGCTCCTAAAATAGTTCAAGAATATGTATCTAAATTTGATGGAACAAAAAAACTATTATTAGCTTTAAAAGATGGCAATTTAATTGAATGTGTAATCATGAAGTATAAATATGGTAATTCTATATGCATTTCCACTCAAGTAGGATGTAGAATGGGCTGTAAGTTTTGTGCTTCAACAATAGATGGAAAGGTTAGAGATTTGACAGCTGGAGAAATATTGTCTGAAATATTAGTTGCTCAAAAACTATTAGGAGAAAGAATTTCTAATGTGGTTTTAATGGGAAGTGGAGAACCACTTGATAACTATGATAATGTTATAAAATTTTTAAAGCTTGTTAATGCAGAGTATGGATTAAATATTGGGCAAAGACACATTACTTTATCTACCTGTGGTATAGTGCCCAAGATATATGAACTAGCAGATAAAGAATATAGTGTTACTCTTGCAATTTCTCTTCATGCTTTTAGTGATGAAAAAAGAAAAGAAATTATGCCAATAGCAAATAAATATTCAATAAAAGAGATTCTTGAGGCTTGTCAATATTATATTAATAAAACAAAAAGAAGAATTACTTTTGAATATTCTTTAGTTAAGGATGTTAATGATAGTGTTGAAGATGCAAAATCATTAGGGAAGCTTTTAAAGGGTATGTTATGTCATGTAAATTTAATTCCTGTTAATGAAGTAAAGGAAAATTCATTTAAAAGGTCATCAGAAAAAACTATAAATGAATTTGAGAATATTTTAAAAAATATGGGTATTGAAGTTACAGTAAGACGTGAAATGGGAAGTGATATAAATGCAGCCTGTGGACAGCTTAGAAGAAGTTATTTAAAGTAATTGTTAGTAAAATGTTTTATAAAAAACCAAATAGAAACATTAAAAGTAGGGATAATATTATTTGTGGCATAATTAGAAGGGGAGGAGTAAATGGTTGGTATTTTAACTGATGTAGGAAACTCAAGAAGTCTAAATGAAGACTTTGCAAGTTATATTGAAAAGGATAATTATGGAATTTATGTTGTGGCTGACGGAATGGGAGGTCATAATGCAGGAGAAGTTGCTAGTAGAATGGCTTCTGTTGGTGTTGTAGAATATATATATAATCATTTTAATGATATAGATAAATATAAGCTTTTAAAAAGTGCTATTAAGAAAGTAAATTTAGATATATTTAATAATTCTAAAGAAAGTGAAAGATTAAATGGAATGGGCACAACCATTACTGCCTGTATGACTTTTGAAGATAAAATTCAGATTGCAAATGTAGGAGATAGTTCATGTTTTGGAATAAAAAATAATTATATTGTTAAATTGACCAAAGACCATTCACTTGTTCAAGAATTACTTGATGCGGGCTCAATATCAGAGCAACAAGCTAATAATCATCCTAAGAAGAATATAATTACACGAGCTGTTGGAACAAATGCTGATGTTGATGTTGACATCTTTGAAATGGATAAAGATGAATTTGATATTTATATGCTTTGTACAGATGGACTTACAAATGAATTATCTAAAAAAGAAATTTTAGAAATAATACATAAAAGTATTAATTTAGATGAAGCTTGCAACAAACTTGTTGAATTAGCTAAATATAAAGGTGGAAAGGATAATATAACAGTATTGTTGTTTGGAGGAGAGAAAATATGATAGGACAAATATTGGGAAATAGATATGAGATTCTGGAAAAAATCGGAGAAGGTGGGATGTCCGAAGTATATAAAGCCAGATGTAATAAGCTTAATAGATTTGTAGCAGTAAAAATTCTTAAAGAATCTCTTGCAAGTAATGAAGAAATTGTTGAAAAATTTAAAAAGGAAGCAACTGCAATAGCAGCTTTATCTGATAACAATATAGTTAATGTTTTAGATGTAGGAACTCAAGATAATATTAACTATATTGTAATGGAACTTGTTCAAGGTAAAACTTTAAAAGAATTAATAGTTGAATTTGGAAAAATGAATTATGAAACTGCTATAAAAATAGCAATTCAAGTAGCTAAAGCATTAGATTGTGCTCATAAAAATGGAATAATTCATAGAGATGTAAAACCTCAAAATATTTTAGTAACAGAAGATGGAGTTATAAAGGTTACAGATTTTGGAATTGCAAAATCTTCAGGTTCTGGAACACTAACAAATTCTTCAACAGTTATGGGTTCAGCTCATTACTTTTCACCAGAACAAGCAAAGGGAAGCTTTTTAGATGCTAGAACAGATTTATACTCATTAGGAGTTGTTATATATGAAATGACAACAGGAAGACTTCCTTTTGATGCAGAATCTCCAGTAACTGTTGCTTTAAAGCATATACAAGAAGAACCAATACCACCAAAACAAATTAATTCTAAAATTCCAGAAAGCTTAAATAACCTTATTTTAAAAGCTATGAGTAAAGAGCCAAGCAAAAGATATCAAACAGCAAAGGAACTTATAAATGACCTTCAAAAGATTAAAGATGATCCAAATGTAAAAATAGGAGCTAATCCTAAAGAGGATGATGGACACACAATAATAATGAGTGCAGTCAGTCCAAACGAAATAAATAATATTAAAAACTCAACTTCTAATAACTATAATAATTATGATAATGAAAATGATGATAGTTATGAAAATGATTATGATGATGACGAAAATGATTATGATGACGACGATTATGATGACGACGATTATGATGATTATTATGACGATGATGATGACTATGATAATTATCATAGAGGTAGAAAAAAGGAGAATAAATCAAAAAAAATAATAATAACTATAGTAAGTATTTTAGCAATATGTCTTATAGGAGTAGTTGGATATAATGCTCTTGGAAATAGTAGTTCAGGAAGTAGTGAAAGTAAGAAAGAAGTAAAGATTCCACCAATAGAGGGAATGACTATTGAACAAGCTAAAACTGAATTAGGTAAAGTACAATTAAAGCTTGTTGAAGGTGGAACAGAAGAAAGTGATAAGCCAGAAGGCACAATAATAAGTGTTTATCCAAAGGTTGGAACAAGTGTAAAAATAGGAACTGAAGTAAGAGTCATAGTAAGTGGCGGTCAAACAAAGATAAAAATGCCTGATTTAACAGAATCTACACTTGAAGATGCTAAAGCTTTATTAGAAGAAAATGACCTTAATAACTATGATATTATTGAACAATATTCAAATAGCATTCCAGCAGGAGAGATAATAGGAACAGATCCAGAGGCTGGTGAAGAAGTTTCAAATGATACTCAAATAAAAATATATGTAAGTAAAGGCAAAGAAATTAAATATGTAACTGTAGAGGATGTTAAAGGAATGTCTGAAAACAGAGCAAAAAGTACTCTTGAAAAGTTAGGATTAACTGTAGCAGATGTTCAAACTATTGAAGTTAAGGATGACAGTAATGTTAATGTTGTTGTAAAGCAGTCTATAGAATCAGGAAAGAGTGTTCAAGTAGGCACTCCAATTACAATTTATATAGGATATAAAGAAGAAGAGCAAAGTATATCATTAGCCGATGTTATTGGTATGAGAGGTTCTGATGCAATTGAATATTTAGTTAATTTAGGATTTAAAAGAAGTAATATTTCTTTAGGTGGTACAGGAAATAAAAATGATTTTGTAGAAAGTGTAAGCCAGCAATATGCAAAGCCAAGTCAATCAATTACATTGAACATGGAACAAAGTTCATATAATCCTAGTGATAACAATAATGATAATGAAAATAACAATAATGGTGGAATTTATAATGACAACAATAATGAAAATAATAATGACAATAATAATGACAATAACAATGAGTCATCAACAGCTGGTCATAATTAATTAAAATAAGGTAGTGTCTTTTAGAATTATAAAATTAAAAAAGACACTACCTTGATTTTTATTCTAAAAATAGTTTGCAAAAATATAATAAAAATGGTTATTATATTTATGATAGAAATAAAAAAATGGAGGTAGCATGGAAGGAAAAATTATTAAGGGAATAGGTGGATTTTATTACATAAAAACTAATGAAGGAATAATAGAATGTAAGGCAAGGGGAAAGTTTCGTCATAAAGATATGAAACCTATAGTTGGAGATGATGTTACAATTGAGGTAATGAAAAATGGCAAAGGAGTTATAGAGGACATACATGAAAGAAAAAGTGAACTTATACGTCCGACTGTAGCTAATATAACTTTAGCCTTTGTTGTATTTGCAGTAAAGAATCCAGATTTAAATTTTGATCTTTTAAATAGATTTTTAGTTTTATGTGAAAGTAATAATATAGAGCCTATTGTATGTTTAAATAAAATAGATTTAGTTTCAGAAAAAGAAAGAGAAGAGCTTAAACAAAAAATAAATGATATAGGTTATGAGGTGCTATTTATAAAAGCTAATAAAGGAGAAGGAATAGAGAGTCTTAGAGAAAAAATTAAAGGAAATACTACTGTTTTGTGTGGACCTTCTGGAGTAGGAAAGTCAACTTTAATAAATAATCTTATATTTAAAGAACATATGGAAACTGGAATTGTAAGTGAAAAAATAGGAAGAGGAAGACATACAACAAGACATAGTGAACTTATAGAGATAGAAAATGGTTATATTGTAGATACGCCAGGATTTTCTACATTAAATGTTTCTTTTATCCCTAAAGAAGAGCTTAAATACTGTTTTCCAGAATTTAGTGAATATAATGATTGTTGCAAATTTAGAGGATGTCTTCATTACAAAGAGCCTAGTTGTGCAGTAAAAAAAGCTGTAGAGGATAAAATAATAAAAGAATACAGATATGAATTTTATGTGAGAATTTTAGAAGAAATTTTAGAAAATGAAAAATATAAAAAATGGTAATAATTAAAGAGAGAAGGAAAAAGTAATGAGAGCAATTATAATAAGTGGAGGAAAAGCTCCATCAAAGGAGTTACTTTTAAGTTATATTAAAGAAGATGATATGTTAATAGGAGTGGATAAGGGTTGTAATGCCTTTTATGAGTATAATATTACTCCTCACCTTATTTTAGGAGATTTTGATTCTGCCAAAAAAGAATATATTGAAGAATTTATAAAAAAGGGAGTTAAATCAGAAAAATATAATCCAGAAAAAGATTATACAGATACTCATTTAGGATATATTAAAGCAAAAGAAAATGGAGCAGATGAAATTATAATGTTTGGTGTAACAGGAACTAGATTAGACCATACTTTAGCTAACTTAGGCATATTATTTATGGCTTTAAAAGATAAAATTAAGTTAGAAATAATAGATGACAACAATAGAATTTTTCTTATTGATAAGAAAACTACATTTAAAGGGAAAGAAGGAGAAATTATAAGCTTTCATGCTCTTTCAAATGTAGTTAAGAATATAAATATAATAGGAGCAAAATATAGTCTTAAAAATTATGATATGACCCTTTTAGAGCCAAGAGCTATATGTAATGAATTTTTAGATAAGGATATAACAATATCTTTTGATGAAGGAATAATAATGGTAATTTTTCCAATAGATTAAAATATACACAATTTATATAGCTATTACATAATATAAAATAGAATATAAAAATTGGAGGTATAAGAAATGAAAATTTTAGCTATAAAATTACCTAGCTTTATCTCAAAGTTTTTAAGATTCTTCAGAAGAAAAAAGTAGCAAATGAAAAGTAATAAGATACATAAAAAATTCCTATAAATAGAAAAATGCAATTTTCTATAAAATTGCATCTTTCTATTGCTATTAAATTTATATAGCTCTTTGAACCTTACCTGATCTAAGGCATCTTGTACAAACATGAACTGTCTTTGGAGTTCCGTTAACTAAAGCCTTTACTCTCTTTATGTTAGGAGCCCAAGTTCTCTTTGATTGACGATGAGAGTGACTAAATTGTACACCAGCAACAACGCCCTTATCGCATATTTCGCATCTTCTTGACACTTGAAAACACCTCCTTATATAGTGAAGATAATATCTCTTCAATAGGACAAAAAGATTTTATCATAAAAACAATAGAATGTGCAAGTAAAATTTAAAAAAAATTAGAATTATATTTGATAAACCTTGAATAATATAAATTTCTAATATAAAATATAGCTAATGGATTATAAGGAGGAGTTGTAATGGTGGAATTTTCAAATGAAAATGGAAAAATACATTACTCAGATGAAGTTTTAGCAAAAATAGTTGGATTATCAACAATGGAATGTTATGGTGTTGTAGGTATGGTATCACAAAATGCTAGTGATGGCCTATGGCAACTTATGAGAATAGAAAATTTAACTAAGGGAGTTAAAATTAAGTTTACAGAAAATCAAAAATTAAATATTGAATTATTTGTTATGGTTGAATATGGAACAAAAATTTCAGTCATAGCTAATAATATAATTCAAAAGGTACGTTATAGCGTTGAAAATTATACTGGTTTAAAAGCAGCATCAATAACAGTTAATATTCAAGCTGTAAGAGTCTAGGAGGATTTAATAATGGAATACAAAGCAATAAATGGCCATGATTTTTATAATATGGTAGTGAATGCTAGTAATAAGTTAACTGAAAATAGTGAGTTTGTAAATTCACTTAATGTTTTTCCAGTACCTGACGGAGATACTGGAACTAATATGTCAATGACATTTAAAGCAGCAGTAAAAGAAATCGAAAATATGAACTCTTCATCTATTGGAGAGGTCTCTAAAAAGCTTGCAAAAGGAGCTTTGATGGGAGCAAGAGGAAATTCAGGAGTTATATTATCTCAAATTTTAAGAGGTATATCTAAAGGACTTGAAGGTTTAGAAACTGCTGATGCAAGTCAGTTTGCAGTTGCATTAAATGAAGGTTCAAAATCAGCTTATAAGGCTGTTATGAGACCAACAGAAGGTACAATTCTTTCAGTTATAAGGGCAACAGCAGAAGAAGCAGTAAACTCAGAAAAAAATGATGTATCAGAACTTTTAGAAGAGGCTACAAAGGCAGCAAAGGTCATGCTTGATAAGACACCAGATTTATTACCAGCTCTAAAAAAGGCAAAGGTTGTAGATTCAGGGGGAATGGGGCTTTATATAATATTAGGAGCAATGGCTCAAGCTCTTTCAGAAGGAATTGAAGCAGATATTAGTGATATAACTATATCTAAAGGAGGACCTAAAAGTACTTCAGGAGCAAATTCAACAATAGAGGCAGATATTAAATTTGGATATTGTACAGAATTTATAATTATGGGAGATGCTAAAAAAGCAAAAGAATTTCAAGATGAAATAGAACCACTTGGAGATTCTATGATAGTTGTTGGATATGATGATGTAATAAAAGTTCATATTCATACAAATGACCCAGGAAATGTATTATCAAGAGCTATAAAGATAGGAGAACTATCAAAAATAAAAATAGATAATATGAGAGAAGAACATAGAGAAATTCTTGGAATTAAAGCAGCAGAGTCAGAAAAAGAAGAAGCTATAAAAGAAGAACATAAAAAATATGCTTTTATAACAGTTGCTATGGGAAATGGAATTACAAACATATTCAAAGACTTAGGTGTAGATTATGTTATTGAAGGTGGTCAGACAATGAACCCTTCAACACAAGATATATTAGATTGTATTGATAAGATAAATGCAGACCATATTTTTGTACTTCCAAATAATAAAAATATTATCATGGCATCAAATCAAGCAGCAGAAATAAGTGATAAGGATGTAAGGGTAATTCCTACAACTTCAATTCCTCAAGGGATAACATGTATAACAATGTTTGATTCACAAGGGGAAGTAGATGAAAATGAAGAGGAATTAAAAGAATTAATTTCTACGGTAAAAACAGGTTCTATAACATATGCAGTAAGAGATACTGAAATGGATGGAATGGAAATTAAGGAAGGAAATATCCTTGGACTAATAGAAGGTAAAATAAAGGAAGTTGGAGAAGATAAGTTTGAAGTTACTAATAAAGTTATTTCAGATATGGTAGATGAAAATAGTGAGCTTATAACTGTTTATTATGGAGCAGATGTAAATGAAGAAGAGATAAGTAGCTTTATTTCAAATCTTGAAGAAAAGTATGAAGACTTAGATATCCAATGTTATAAGGGTAACCAGCCTTTATATTATTTCTTAGTTTCTGTAGAATAATAAATTTTAACTTAAGCACCTTTTATAGGTGCTTTTTAAATTTATTTAAAGGAAAGTGGAGTTGTTTTTATATGGATATATATAGTAATGTTTCAACCTTAAAAGGAGTTGGTCCAAAGGTTTTAGAAAGATTAAATAAAGTTTCTATTTTTAATATTCTTGATTTGCTTTTATATTTTCCTAGGGATTATGAATTTGTAAATGGAAATATTCCTTTTGAGGAGATCAATGAAGAAGAAAAGCAGCTTTTAACATGTGAAGTAACAGGATTTAAAAGAGATATAAAAACAGGAACTGGGAAAATATTATCTGTTATTGAATTTGATTATAATGGACACAAACTTGAAGGAAAATGGTTTAATCAGCCCTATGCAAAGAAAAATTTCAAAATAGGTACAAAATATAACTTAATTGGTAAGTTTAAAAAAGGGGGAATGAACCTTGAAGTAATTAATCCTTTAATTGTAGGGCAAGAAGCTTTAAAGAGTGAAATAATACCTAAATATCCTCTCAAAGGTGACTTAACAGATAAGCTTCTTACAAAGTTAATAAGTTATGTTTTAGATTCTATTAAAATTAAAGAAAATCTACCTAAAGAAATTTGTGAAAAATATAAATTTATTTCTTTAGATAAAGCTATAAGAGAGATACATTTCCCAAAAGATAAATATATGCTTGATGAAGCCATTACAAGATTGAAATTTCAGGAATTATTTACTTATTCTATGAAGCTTCTTTTACTTAAAAAAAATATAAAAGCAAAAAGCGAAGGAATAAGTTTCCCATGGAAAGAAGAAATGAAAGCTCTTAAAGCTTCTCTTCCATATAGCCTTACAGATGCTCAGACAAGAGTGGTAAGAGAAATACTTAGAGATGAAAAAAGTAATACTCCAATGAATAGATTGGTTCAAGGTGATGTAGGAAGTGGAAAGACAATAGTAGCTTTAATTGCTATATTTAATGTTTATACAAATGGGTATAAATCTGCTTTTATGGCGCCTACAGAAATACTTGCAAATCAACATTATAAAGAAGCAAAAAAACTCTTATCACCTTTTAATGTAAATATAGAGCTTTTAACAGGAAGTACTTCAGCTAAAGAAAAATTAAGGATAAAAGAAAGGATAAAGGAAGAAGAGCCTATTGTAGTTATAGGTACTCATGCTTTAATACAAGAAGATGTTGAATTTAATAAATTGGGTCTTGTAGTTACAGATGAACAGCATAGATTTGGAGTAGAACAAAGAAGTAGGCTTATAAATAAGGGAAAGAGAGCAGATGTCATTGTAATGACAGCAACTCCTATACCAAGAACATTGGCATTATATTTATATTCTGATTTGGATGTTTCTATAATTGATGAGCTTCCTCCAGGAAGAAAAAAAATAGAAACAAGATTTTTTAATGAAAATGAAAGAAATAGAGCATATAAACTGGCGTATAATGAAATAAATAAGGGTAGGCAGGTATATGTTGTATGCCCTCTTATTGAGGAGGATGAAAAAGCACAATTAAACTCTGTAGAAAGTGTTTATAAAAAGCTTAAAGAGGAAATATTTAAAGATGTTTCAGTAAAAATACTTCATGGAAAAATGAAACCTTCAGAAAAGGATGAAATTATAAATGACTTTAAAGATAATAAAATAAAAGTATTAATTTCAACTACTGTAATTGAGGTTGGAGTAAATGTTCCTAATGCTTCAGTTATGATTATTGAAAATTCTGAAAGGTTTGGTTTAGCTCAGCTTCATCAGCTTAGAGGAAGAGTAGGAAGAGGAGAATATGAATCCTATTGCATATTGATAGGCAATATAAAAAGCAAGGTAACAAAGCAAAGAATGGAAATAATGACAACTTCAAATGATGGATTTTATATATCAGAGCAGGATTTAAAGTTTAGAGGAGCAGGAGAAATGTTTGGGACTAAACAAAGTGGAGAAGAAGGCTTTATTCTTTCTGATGTTTATAATGATATAAGTATTTTAAGAGCTGCAAGAGAAGAAGCCGGGAAGGTTTTAGAAAAAGAAGACCAAGAAAGCAAAAGGCTTGTTTATGAAATTTCACAAGGGCTAAATAAAAGTAGTAAATATATATGTTTTAATTAAAAATTGTATAAGATTCTTTTATATGATAAGATAATATATTATACGTATAAGGAGGAGAAAAATGAGGATAATAGCAGGAAAAGCAAAAGGACAAAAGTTAATTCCTCCTGCAACCATGGAAACAAGACCAACCTTAGATAGAGTTAAGGAAGCCATGTTTAGCATTATTCAGGGATATATTCCAAATGCAGAGGTTATTGATGTTTTTGCAGGAACAGGGAGTTTAGGATTAGAAGCTGCTAGCAGAGGGGCTAAGGAAGTATATTTAATAGATAAAAGTCCTGTTACTTACCCATTATTAAAAGAAAATGTTAAAAAGCTTAAATTTCAAGACTTTGCCCATACATTAAATATGGATTCTTATGAAGCTTTAAGACTTTTAGCAGGAAAAGGGAAAGTATTTGATTTAATATTTATAGACCCACCATATTGTAAGGAAATGATTCCAGAAGCAATAAAAATAATAGAAGAAAATAATATGATGAATAAAGAAGGAATTATAGTTACTAAAATTGATAGTATTGAAGAAATATATGAAGGTTATAAAGATATAAAACTTATTAGAAGTAAAAAGTATGGAAATACAACAGTTTGCTTTTATAAATATTTGGAGGATTAATAATGAAAGTTGCAATTTATCCAGGAAGTTTTGATCCTATTACTAATGGACATTTAGATATTATAACAAGAGGAGCAAAGGTTTTTGATAAACTTATAGTTGGAGTATTAATAAATGTTGATAAAAAAGGATTATTTAACATTGAAGAAAGAGTAGAACTTATAAAAAGAGTTACAAAACATTTACCAAATGTAGAAGTTGTAAGCTTTAATGGGTTATTAATAGATTTTGTTAAAAAATATGATTCAAAGGTTATACTAAAAGGTCTTAGAGCATTTTCAGATTTTGAATACGAATTTCAAATGGCACTTATGAATAGCAAATTAGACCCAGAGGTAGAAACCTTATTTATGATGACATCAGCACAATATGCTTATGTTAGTTCCTCAAACGTAAAGCAAGTGGCAAAATTTAAAGGATGTTTAAAGGGATTAGTACCAGATGAAATAATTCCAGATATTGTGGCAAAGTACAAATAAGGAAGGGGAGAATTATGGAAAATGAAATAGATTTTAATGTTATAGAGCTTTTAGAGTATCTTCAAGATACTATAGAAAGAGCTCCTAAGGTACCTATTAGTGGAAAGGCCATGATAGACAAAGATGATGTTTTAGATATAATAGAGCAAATAGTAAATTACCTTCCAGATGAATTTAAAAAAGCTAAATGGATTGTAAGTGAGAAGGACAGAATTTTAGGAGCAGCTAAAGATGAGTATAACTCTGTCAGAAAAGAAACAATCGAAATTATGAGACAAAATGTTGAAAGACATGATATCGTTAAAGAAGCTAAAATTCGTGCTCAGGAGATAATTTCATCTGCGAAGAAGGATGCAAAAGCAATAAGATTAGGCTCTAGAGATTATTCAAATGAAATTTTAACTGAATTAGATAAACAAATAGAAGAAAAAAGAGAAGAGCTAATAAGAACCATTGAAGAATGCTATAAAAAAGCAGCTATGGATATTGATAACAATATTAAAGGTATTAGCTCAACTATTAAAGAAAATATAAAAGAGTTACAAGATATGCAATAATTTTGAAAAAAGCTTACTTATAATAAAAATAAGTATTAATATAATAATTGGAACTAATAAAATAGAATAATTTAATTCTGATGAGATATTAGTTATATTAGAAACAGAAGTAGTAAGAAGATTTGAAAAAATAAGAGTTATAAAAAAGCTTATTACTCCTTGTAAAAATTTTAAAACAAAGTATTTTAATAAAGATATATTGTGCTTACTCATAAATGAATAGGACTGAGCTATTATAGATAAACCTGAAAAAGAACATAAAAAGCTTATAAGGCTAAGTTTTAAAGGAACAGATAAACTTGAAGAGGATAATATATTGCAACCATTTGTTATTTCTATACTTCCTAAAAAAATGCCATATAATGAATTAGGTTCTAAGTGTAAAAATGATTCTATTTTAAAAAATATAATAGAGAAAATATTATTATTTTTTATAATTGCAATAATAACTGAAAATATTATAATAAATCCTCCAATTGATAAAGCAGTATTAATTCCATCTTCAAGTGCTTTCTTTAAAGCAGTACCTAAATTATTTTGAGTAGAATTTGGTATAAATTTTCCCCTTTCTTTTTTTGGAATAGGGGTTCTTTTTTTTATTGTAATTAATCCTATAATTATAATAGATAAGTAATTTCCAATTAACAACAAATATCCATAGCTTATATTGTTAAGCATAGCACATCCAACAGTACCTATTAAAAAAAGAGGACCACAATTTGTAGCAATATTTATTAAACGTATATATTCACTTCTTTCAATATATCCTAAATCATAGGTATCAGCAGAAAATTTACTTCCTAATGGATATCCACATAAAAAGCTTACTGTAAGAGGAAATGAAGAATTTTTAGAAAGCCTTAGGGGTTTACATATTAATGGACCTAAAAGTTTTGAATATAAAGTAATACCATCATAAGAAATAAGAAGATTACAAATAACTGCAAAAGGAAAAGAAGTAGGAAGTATTGCCTTAAACCAAAGCTTAGCACCATCAAGAGAAGCTTTAAGAGAAATTTTAATATTTACTATAAATAATATTATAAATAAAGTTATGAAAAAACATATTATATAGTTTTTCTTTACATTTAAAAGCTTTAATAATATAAGTAAAAAAATAATAATAAAAAACCATAATAAAATATAAAACATAAAGTTTCTCCTCCTTAAATATTTATATTTCTTATGGCTTTATTATATTAATTTATTTAATAAAATTTGGACTTTTTAAATAATCCTCCATAGGAGATATTTTTTTATTTAATATTGAATAGGCCTTTGTTCCAAGTAAATCTAATGAAAGCATTGGGTCTTCTATGTTTTTTGGAACCTTAGTTATTATCTTAATAGAATTCATATTTTTAATTTCTTTAAGTATTTTACTTCCATTTTCATTAAAAGCTAATGGGCGTATATACTTTGGTGAAGATTTTTTTATATCCTCTAAAGGAAAGTTTTCCATTCCTATAAAAAAAGAAATTAAGGCTCTACTTATTGCTGTATAGGTATAGCGTTTGCTTTTAACATTCAAAATAAAATCATTTAAATTATCTGAATTTAAAATTTCTTTTTGAATTTTATTATCTAAGCCTTCTTTAAGTTGAGAAAGCTTTGATAAATTTTCTCCTTCTGTTAAAATTTTATACTTCAAATAAGGAAAAATATCTTCTGCATATACAAAAGGATAATTATTATTTTTTAAATTTATTATTTCTTCATAGCTTTCTTTAGGAAGAACATCTTTTATTTCATTAAAATTATTTAAATTTAAATTCTTTCTTATTGATGTAGCAGAGGCATATGAAGAAGTTATATTTTCATCATTATAATTAGAACCTATTCTTTTTAATGTATAAGGTTTTATAGGACTATTAAGCCTTAATAATGCTTTTAAATATTCAATTCCCAATATATTATTTGAACTAGAAATTATTTCTTCTAAATCCATATGATTAAAATAATTTTTAAGAGAATTTAGCCTAGCATTATGATATGGAAGTCCTTTTGATAATTCTTTTTTTAAAATATCTTTATATTCTGGTGATTCTTTAACAATGACAGAAGCAATTTTATTTAAATCTGATATATTTCCATGTTCACTTCCAAAATAAAGGTTATTTACAATTTTTGTCTCATTCAATAAAGCAACAGCACCATATGCAAAAGATTCAGCAGAGGAAGTTGAAAATATAAGAGGAAGCTCTATAACTAAATCAACTCCATTTTTGACAGCTATTTCAGCTCTTTTCCACTTATCTATTATTGCAGGCATACCTCTTTGAACAAAATTTCCACTCATAACACATATTACTCCATCACAATATGTATTTTTTTTACATTCTGAAAGGTGATGAAAATGTCCTAAGTGAAATGGGTTATATTCAGTGATAATACCAGTTACATTCATATATTTAAGTCCTCCCAAATAAAAAAGTAATATAATTATATCAATAATAAACAAAAATTTAAATAAATTTAGGTTGAAAGAAAGGGTGTTATAGGAGTATTATATGTATAGAAAAGTGTGGCGTTTTGAAAGGAGAAAAATATGGAACTTATGAGTAAAATTCTAGAAGTTGCAAAAGCTAATAGAAAAAAAATTGTACTTCCAGAAGGAAATGAAGAAAGAACTATAGTAGCAGTTGAAAAAATAAAAAAGGAAGGCGTTGCTTATCCAATTTTAATAGGTAATAAAGAGGAAATATTAGAAAAAGCAAAAGAGCTTAATGTTGACTTAAGTGGAGTTGAAATTATAGATCCAGATACTTCAGATAGACTTAATGACTATATCGAAGCTTTCTATGAATTAAGAAAAAACAAAGGTATAACAATGACAAAAGCTGAAAAAATAGTAAGAGACCCATTATATTTTGCAACAATGATGGTAAAATTAGATGATGCAGATGGAATGGTTTCAGGAGCAGTTCATACTACAGGAGACCTTTTAAGACCAGGGTTACAAATAATAAAGACGGCTCCAGGAGTATCTGTTGTATCAAGCTTTTTTATAATGATGGTACCTCATAGTGAGTATGGGGAAGAAGGAATGCTTTTATTCTCTGATTGTGCAGTTAATCCAAATCCAAATGTAGACCAGCTTGCAGCAATAGCAATAGCAACAGCTGAAACAGCTGAAAATCTATGTAAAATTGAACCGAAAGTAGCAATGCTTTCATTCTCAACTATGGGAAGTGCAGACCATGACTCTGTAACAAAGGTAAGAGAAGCTACAGAAAAGGCAAAAAAGCTTAGACCAGATTTACTTATAGATGGTGAATTACAGTTAGATGCAGCAATAGTTAAAAAGGTTGCAGACCAAAAGGCACCTGGTAGTCCAGTTGCTGGAAAAGCAAATGTTTTGGTATTCCCAGACCTTCAGTCAGGAAATATTGGATATAAATTAGTTCAAAGATTTGCAAATGCATCAGCAATTGGACCAATATGCCAAGGATTTGCAAAGCCAATTAATGATTTATCAAGAGGTTGTAGCTCTGAAGATATAGTAAGAGTAGTTGCTATTACAGCAGTTCAAGCATCAATGAATTAATAAATGAATAAATTAGGGGGAATTTAAATTTATGAAAGTACTAGTAATAAACTGTGGAAGCTCATCACTAAAATATCAATTAATAGATATGGAAAATGAAGGAGTATTAGCTCAAGGATTAGTTGAAAGAATAGGAATTGAAGGTTCTATCTTAACTCAAAAAGTTAATGGAGAAAAATATATAATAGAAGAGCCTATGGAAAGTCATAAAGACGCAATAAGATTAGTTTTAGAAGCATTAGTAGATGAAAATCATGGAGTAATAAAGAACATGAATGAAATATCTGCTGTTGGTCATAGAGTTGTACATGGAGGAGAAAAATATTCTGAATCTGTCCTTGTAGATGATGAAGTTATGGCTTACTTAGAAGAATGTGTAAAGCTTGCTCCTCTTCATAATAGACCTAATATAATTGGAATTGAAGCATGTAAAGCATTAATGCCAAATACTCCAATGGCAGTTGTATTTGATACAGCTTTCCACGGAACTATGCCAAAGGAAGCATATAGCTATGCACTTCCATATGAATTATATAAAGAGCATGGAATAAGAAAATATGGTTTCCATGGAACAAGTCATAAATATGTTTCAGGAAAGGTTGCAGAGGTTTTAGGAAAAGATATAAAAGATTTAAAAATAGTAACATGTCATTTAGGAAATGGAGTTTCTTTAACAGCTGTAAAGAATGGAAAATCAATAGACACTACAATGGGATTTACACCTCTTGCAGGTATGCCAATGGGAACAAGGTCTGGAGATATTGACCCTGCTATAGTAATTTATTTAATAAAAGAATTAGGATATTCAGTAGATGAAGTTAATGAAATATTAAATAAAAAATCTGGTATTTTAGGAATATCAGGATTAAGTTCAGACTTTAGAGACGTAAGAGATGCAGCATACAAAAAAGGCGATGAACGTTCACTTCTTGCAATAGATATTTACACTTACAGAATAAGAACTCAAATTGGAGCATATGCAGCTGCTATGGGTGGATTAGATGTAATAGTATTTACAGCAGGAATTGGCGAAAATGCTGACATGATAAGAGAAGGTTGCTTAAAGAACTTAGAATTCTTAGGAGTCGAACTAGATAAAGAAAGAAATAAGCAAAATGGAGAAATTGCAGAAATTTCAAAGGAAGGTTCAAAAGTCAAAGTGTTTGTAATACCAACTAATGAAGAATTAATGATTGCAAAAGAAACAATGGAATTATTAAATTAATACCTTGACTTTTAATTCTTTAGTTTATATAATGAATTGTGTTTGTTTAATTAATATTATCTAAGGAGAAAAAATAGGATTTAAAAATGAAGATAAAATTTTCAGAACTTAAATCACCAAAAGGACAATCAAAAAAAGTTTCCTATGATGTAGATTTAAAAGATTTTTATTTTGATGGAGAAAAAATAAAATCTCCAGAAAAAATAGTTATCTCAGGAGAAGCTACATATAAAGATGAAATAATAATTTTAAATGCTAATTTAAAAGGAAATTTAGAATTGATATGTTCAAGATGTTTAGATACCTTTATCTATCCAATAGATATTGATATAGAAGAAAGGTTTACAAGCAATGAAACTTTAGAAGATGAAGAAGTAATTCTTGTGAATAGTGATGTTATAGATATCACTGAAATAGTTGAAAAGGCAATAATTTCAACCTTACCTATTAAGAGACTTTGCAAAGAAGATTGCAAAGGATTGTGCCAAAGCTGTGGAGCTAACTTAAATAAGGAAGAATGCAGCTGTAACAACGAAGATATAGATCTTAGATTGGCAGACTTAAAGGCGTTGTTAAATAATAAGGAGGTGTAATGATGGGAAATCCAGCAAGAAAAACATATAAAGCTAAAAGAGATTCAAGAAGAGCTCAAACTATGAAAATGAGCATACCTGGAATAGTTGAATGTCCACAATGTCATGAAATGAAGCTTGCTCATAGAGTATGTAAGAAATGTGGTTACTATAAAGGTAAAGAAGTAGTAGCTACTGAAGAATAAAAGTGGTTACTAAAGAATAAAGAAAGTCATATTTTTCTGACTTTCTTTTCTTTTATACAAGTAAAAAGGAGTGCGTGTTATGAAAATAGCTATAGATGGAATGGGTGGAGACAATGCACCTCAAGCAGTTGTTGAGGGCGTTGTTCAAGTGTTAAAAGAGTATGAAGATATAAATATATATATAACAGGTCCAAAAGATGAGATAGAAAAAGA
The DNA here is from genome assembly GCA_022785265.1 of Clostridium sp. Lineage (GTDB taxonomy): Bacteria > Bacillota > Clostridia > Clostridiales > Clostridiaceae > Clostridium. The sequence goes on from JALFQD010000092.1 coordinate 32,135, forward strand.
ACTTTCTAAATATACTTATCCTAAAGATAGAGTAACTGTAGTTCATACAAATGAAGTTATTTCGCCAAATGAGCATCCAGTTATGGCTATAAGAAAAAAGAAGGATTCTAGTATTGTAAAAGCACTTAATCTTGTAAAAGATGGTGAATGTGAAGCCATAATATCAGGAGGAAGTACAGGAGCATTTTTAGCTGGTTGCACTTTTATAGTAGGAAGAATTAAAGGGGTAGAAAGACCTGCATTAGCACCTATAATGCCTGGAAGACATGGCAAATTCATGATTGTGGATGTTGGAGCAAATGTGGATTGTAAACCTCAATATTTAGTTCAATTTGCACATATGGGTAAAATTTATTATGAGGCTATGTTTAACACTAAAAATACCTCTGTAGGACTTCTTAATATTGGAGCAGAAGAAGAAAAGGGTAATGAACTTACTAAGGCTACATATAAGCTTTTAAAAGAAGAAAGTTTTAACTTTGTTGGAAATGTTGAACCAAGAGATATTCCAAAAGGAGAGGTAAATGTTTTAGTAGCAGATGGCTTTGTGGGAAATACTGCTTTAAAGATGTATGAAGGTTCAGCATCTAATATATTAGGAATGTTAAAGGATGAAATATATTCATCTTCAATAATGTCAAAGCTTGGAGCAGCACTTTTAAAACCTGTATTTAAAAGTTTAAAGGTAAAATTTGATTATAAAGAAGTTGGAGGAGCACCATTTTTGGGAGTAAATGGAATTTGCATTAAGGCTCATGGAAGCTCTGATGGAAAGGCTTTTAAAAATGCAATTAAACAAGCTAAGCTTTTTAAAGAAAATGATATATTGAGTAAAATAGAGGAAAAGTTTAAAGAAAAATAAGTGTAAATAGCATTATTATAAATTAATTAGTGTTAAAATATTAATAAATAAAAGCATATTTTATTATAAACTTGTATTGACGAATAAATATTTATATAATATTATCTAAATGTAATGCTTTATGCTTAGGAGGTGAAGATAATGTTTGAAAAGATAAAGGAAATTATAGCTGATAAGTTAAGTGTTGATCCAGAAAGCATCACTTTAGAGGCATCATTTATAGATGATTTAAATGCGGATTCTTTAGACATTGTTGAATTAATAATGGCTTTAGAAGATGAATTAGAAATGGAAATTCCTGATGAAGATGTAGAAGGCTTTAAAACAGTAGGTGACGTAGTTAACTATGTAAAAGCACATAATGAGGAATAAAAAAATCCCGCATTTAATATGCGGGATTTTATTTTAAAAATAAATAGTTTATTCTTGAATTTATTAGAAAGCTAAAAATTGAAGAATAAACTTTTCTAAGGAGAAATATTATGGATAAGTTTAAACTAAATGAGGTAGAAAACATATTAAATGTTAAATTTAAAAACCCTGAGCTTATAAAAACTGCCTTAACTCACAGTTCCTACGCTAAACAAACAAGAGGTGCTAAATATAATGAAAGACTTGAATTTTTAGGAGATTCAGTACTTCAACTTACAATAACAGAATATTTATTCATTAATTATAAGCATAAGACAGAAGGAGAATTAACAAAAATAAGAAGCTTAATAGTTTGTGAAAATTCTCTTTATGAAGTAGCTCAAAATTTAAATTTGTCTTCATTTATGCTTATGAGTAAAGGAGAAGAGCTTACAGGAGGAAGAGAAAGGGTTTCTATTCAATCAGATTCAGTAGAAGCTGTTATAGCAGCTATATACCTAGATAATGGATTAGAAAAAGCTAAGGAGTTTATATTTGAAAATTTCAAAGATATTATTAAGAAAGCAATAAATAATAAAATAGTATTAGATTTTAAAACCAACCTTCAAGAATACCTTCAAAAAGATGGAGAGGTAGATATCAAATATGAACTTGCAAAATTTGAAGGTCCTCCTCATAGAAGAAAATTTTTTGTTGAGGTTTATGTAGAAGATAAATTTATGGGAAGAGGTCATGGTTTTAGTAAAAAAGAAGCAGAACAAAATTGTGCAAAAGAAGCTTTAATAAAATTAGGAGTTTTAGATGAGTAAGAATTATTATATTATACCTATTTTTGTTCCACATGAGGGTTGTCCTCATAATTGTGTATTTTGTAATCAAGTAAGAATAACAGGAGTTAAAAAAGAAGTTAGTGGAGAAGAAGAGGGAGTTACAGCTAATAAGGTTAGGAAAATAGTTGATGAATACTTAAAAACCTTAAATAAAAATGCAACAATTGAAATTTCCTTCTTTGGAGGAACATTTACTGCAATAAAAGAAGAAAAACAAAGGGAACTTTTAGAAGTAGCAAAAGAATACAAAGATAAAGGTCTTATAGATAAAATAAGAATGTCAACACGCCCTGATTATATTAATGACTACATACTTTCTTATTTAGAAGATTATACTGTTGATATAATTGAATTAGGGGTTCAATCTTTAGATGATGAGGTTTTAATAGCAGCTGGGAGAGGTCATGACTCTAGTGTAGTAGAAAAAGCATCTAAGCTTATAAAAGAGTATGGAATAACCTTAGGACATCAAATAATGCCAGGACTTCCTAAAGATAGTTTCCAAAAGGACATTGAAACAGTAAGAAAATCAATAGAGATGAAACCAGATATATGTAGGTTATATCCTTCTTTAGTAATTAAGGACACACCTATGGAAATAATGTATAATAGAAAAGAGTATATTCCATATACCTTAGAGGAAGCAGTAGAGATATGCAAAAAGCTATACATTATGTATACAGAAGCAAAAGTTCAGGTTATAAGAATAGGACTTCAGCCAACAGATACTATAAACAAAGGAAAAGATGTTGTAGCAGGACCATTCCATCCAGCTTTTAGGGAACTTGTGGAAGGAAGTATATTATGTGATTCTATAAGAGAAAAGCTTAAGGATAAAAAAGAAGGAACAGTAAGGATAAATAGTAAAGATATAAGTAAACTTTATGCTAGAGGAAAATTTTATTTTAATGGTCTTTTAAAAGAAGGATATAAGATTAAAGTAGAGGCTGTAAGTGATATTGAAAGAGGAAAAATAGATATTTTTTAAAAAAGGTAGGAGTGCTTAAAAATATTTTTGTATTCCTTTCCTTTAGTTAAAGCAGAATAAATATATTGTTTTATCCTGACTTAAAGCTAGCAGGACGGAAGAACAAAATAATATATTCAATCTGCTTTTTTTATTCTTTATAAAAGTATATAATTTTCTTAAAATGTAATAGAGGTGAATATAAAATGAAAAAGGAAACAAGAAATAAATTAAGATATGCCTTAGCAATAATAATGCTTATAGTTTTCATAATTGGATTAATTCCATCAGTAATGGTATTTTTTTAATAAGGAGTTGAGAATTTGTTTTTAAAATCATTAGAAATTAGAGGTTTTAAATCCTTTGCAGATAAGGTTGAATTAAAATTTAAAAAAGGAGTTACCGCAGTTGTAGGACCTAATGGTAGTGGGAAAAGTAATATCTCTGATTCTGTAAGATGGGTTTTAGGAGAGCAAAGTATAAAAACATTAAGAGGCGGAAAAATGGAGGATGTTATTTTTGCAGGAACTCAATTTAGAAAACCAGTAGGGCTTGCACAGGTCTCTTTAACTTTAGATAATTCAGAAGGAGAACTCCCTATAGAATATAATGAGGTAACTGTTACTAGAAGAATCTTTAGATCAGGAGAAACAGAGTATCTTTTAAATGGAACAAAATGTAGATTAAAAGATATTACTCAGCTTTTTATGGATACTGGAATTGGTAAGGAAGGATATTCATTAATTGGTCAAGGAAAAATAGAAGCAATTTTAAGTGGAAAGCCAGAGGAAAGAAGAAGTCTTTTAGAAGAAGCAGCAGGAATTGTTAAGTATAAATCAAGAAAAGAGGAAGCTGAGAAAAAACTTGAAAATACAGATGACAATCTAGTAAGAATAAGAGATATTTTATCAACCTATGAAGAAAGATTGGGACCTTTAGAAAGTGAAAGAAATAAAGCACTTAAATATAGAGAAATATCTACAGATTTAAAAATAAAAGAGGTTTCTCTTATTGTATATTATATTTCTAATATGGAAGAGATTTTATATAAATTTAATAAGGAAATAGAAGAGAAACAATTTAAACTTAATTTAAAAAAAGAAAATCTTTTAAATGAAAAAAATAATGCTCAAAGTTTAAAAGAAAATATAGAAAATATAGAAAAAAAGAATGAAGAAGCTAGAAAAACTTATTATGAAAAGAAAGAAAAGATTTCAAACACTTTAAATGAAATACAAATTTTTAAAGAGAGGATTTTAAATCAAGAAAATTTATTAAAGCGAAATAGAGAAAACTTAGATAATATTATAAAAAATCTAGAAAATCTTAAAAAAGAAAAAGAATCTATGGAACTTGATATAGAGAAGAAAAAGAAAGAACAAAAAAGTACTCAAAACACAATATTATCCTTAGAAAATGAATTTAATGAGAGTATGATAAAAATAACTAGCATAGAAAGTGAAATTGAAAACTTAAAGCAAGAAGAATTTCAACTTTTAACAAATAACTCTGAAATTAAGAATGAAATTACTCTTATTAACAAGGATATAAAACTAAGAAATGAAAGAATTGAAAATCTACAAAAATCTATTGATACTATAAATGCTAATATAAAAATTAATTTAAAAACATTAGAAGATTTAAAAAAAGATGGATGTAAGAATAAAGAGATAGTTACTGCTTTAAATGAATCAATAACAAAAAGCTCAAAAGAAATTTCAATTCTTAAATCTAAGCTTAAAAATAAAGAAAACCATTTAAGAGAATTAAATAAAAATTTAAATGAATTTGAGGCTAATAAAAATATGCTATCAAACCTAGAAAAGCATTATGAAGGATATAATAGGTCAGTTAAAAACTTAATGGAAATAATAAATAAAGGTAAAATAGCCAATGCAACGGGTACAAAAGTTTTAGGAGAAATACTGCAAATAGATAAGGAATATGAAATTGCAATAGAAATAGCACTAGGTGCAGGTATTTCAAATATAATAACAGAAACAGATTCTATAGCTAAAGAACTTATAAATTATTTAAAGATTAACAAGCTTGGAAGAGCTACCTTTTTTCCTCTTAATAATATTAAAGGCAATAAACTTACTTTAGATAGTAATATTACATCTATGGAAGGATATATTGGAATTGCAGCTGATATAATAAAATACCCAAAAAAGTATGAAAAAGCAGTAAATAATGTACTTGGTAGGGTTATTGTGGCAAAAGATATGGATTGTGCATTAAATATATCAAAAAAAGGCAATAATAACTATAGAATAGTAACTTTAAGTGGAGAAATAATTTCACCAGGAGGAGCTTTAACAGGAGGAAGTATACAAGGAAAGTTTACAAATATCTTAGGAAGAAAGCGTGAAATTGAAGAGCTTGAAAATAAATTAAAAAATACAAATGAAGAATTATCAAGAGAGCTAAATGAATCAGAAGCTTTAAGAATTTCTATTAAAAACTTAGATGAAAATATTTTAAATAATAAAGATGAAATTCATTCTAGAAATATTGAGATAACAAAAAATCAAGGAGAAATAGCATCTTTAAGTAATGAGATAAATAGAAGTTATAAGTCTGTTGATGTTTCAATGGAAGAAGTTAAAAGACTTAAAGAACAAGTTTCAACATTTAACACAAGGCTTAGAAAAAAAGAAGAAAAACTAAATGATATACAAGGAAAAAATGTTGAAAATAAAGATAAAAATATAAACCTTCAAGAAAACTTAAGGAATTTAAAAAAATCTATTGATGAACAAAGAGAAAAACTTACAGAAATAAAGGTATTGAAAGCTTCTTTAGATGAAACATTAAATAATAAAGAAGAGGAACTTTTAAGAAAAGAAAGAGAAATAAATGAAAGTAATAAAAGTTCTAAAGTCATAAAGGCTGAGGAAGAAAAAAGCAAATTAAAGATAAAAGAATTAAACTTAGAAATTTCAAACAAAGAAGAATTTATAAAAGTAGAGAATAAAGAAATTTTAAGATTAGAGGATAGTTTTAAACAAGATGATGTTGAAAAATCAAAATTAAAACAGAAGCTTAATGAAAAAGAGACACTTGTCCAAGAAGAAAGTATTATAATAGCTCAAGAAGAAAATGAGCTTAATAAAAAAGAGATTCAAAAGGCTAAAAAGGAAATTGAAAAAGAAGGATTTTACACTAAGCTTAATGAAGAGTTTAACTTAACATTAGCAGAGGGAAAAGAAATATCTGTTCCTATTGAGAATACAGAAAGTGTTAAAAATGATATAATAAATTTAAAAAGAAAAATAACAGCTTTAGGAACAATAAATCTTGCAGCTATTGAAGAATTTCAAGAGGTAAAAGAAAAATTTGAATTTATGTCAGCTCAAGAACAAGACTTAGAGAGGGCTAAAACTGAACTTTTAGAAGTTATAAAAGAAATGACGGATAAAATGAAGGTGTTATTTAAAGAAAATTTTGTTATACTTAATAAAAACTTTAGTGAAACCTTTAAAGAATTATTCAAGGGAGGAAATGCTGAACTTATCTTAGGAGAAGGTGATGAGCTTACTTCTAACATTGAGATTAATGTAGAGCCTCCAGGAAAAAAGCTTCAAAATATTAATCTTATGTCTGGTGGAGAAAAGGTATTATCAGCAATTGCTTTGATGTTTGCTATCTTAAAGATGAAACCTACACCTTTTTGTATTTTAGATGAAATTGAGGCAGCACTTGATGATGCAAATGTTTATAGATATGCAGAGTTTTTAAAGGAATTCTCTAAAAATACTCAATTTATTGTAATTACTCATAGAAAAGGAACTATGGAAGCAAGTGATGTTTTATATGGAGTTACAATGGAAGAAAAGGGAATATCTAAAGTGGTCTCTGTAGATTTAACAAATAATTAATGTAGGAAGTGTATAAAAGAAATAATATAGATGATGAAAATTCCTGTGGATTTAACAAATAATTAATTTAGGAGGATAATGATAATGTTTGGAAAACTTTTTAATAAACTTAAGGATGGATTATCAAAAACAAGAGATGGATTAACAGATAAAATAAATGAGGTATTAAAGCTTGCAATAACTATTGATGATGATTTATATGATGAGCTTGAAGAAGTTCTTATAATGGCAGATATTGGTATGGATACAACTGTTGAAATAATTGATAGATTAAAAAGTAAAATAAGAAAAGAGAAAATAAATGAAGTAGAAATGGTTTATCCAGCTTTAAAAGAAGTAATAAAGGATATGCTTTTAGAAGGCTGTGAAGAAGAGGAAGATAATGAAAAAAAGAAAGTTTTATTAGTAATAGGAGTAAATGGAGTTGGAAAAACAACATCTATAGGAAAGCTTGCAGCTAAAAACAAAGAAGAAGGTAAAAAAGTTCTTTTAGCAGCAGCAGATACATTTAGAGCAGCGGCAATAGACCAACTTGAAGTGTGGAGCCAAAGAGCTAATGTGGATTTAGTAAAGCATGAAGAGGGGTCAGACCCAGCTGCTGTAGTATTTGATGCCATACAAGCAGCAAAGGCAAGAAATACAGATATTCTTATATGTGATACTGCAGGAAGACTTCATAATAAGAAAAATCTTATGAATGAGCTTTCAAAAATAAATAGAATAATTGATAGAGAGTTTTCTGAAGCTAAGAAAGAAACTTTACTTGTTTTAGATGGAACAACAGGACAAAATGCAATTATACAAGCAAAACAGTTTATGGAGGCATGTCCTATTGATGGAATAATCTTAACTAAGCTAGATGGAACTGCAAAAGGTGGAGTTGTAATATCAATAAAACAAACTTTAAATATTCCAGTAAAATATATTGGAGTAGGAGAAGGTATAGATGACCTTCAAGAATTTGATGCAGAAAGTTTTGCAGAAGCACTTTTTTAAAAACTGTTAAGTAAAAATACTTGACAGGTTAAATATTATTTGTTATTATCTCTTTTGTAGGTAAGGTGATTTGATGGAAGATAGGGTTGAGATTTCATTATTAATGGATTTATATGGTCCTTTATTAACAGAAAAGCAACGTGAAGTAATGGAAATTTATTATGATGATGATTTATCGTTAGGTGAGATTTCAGAATTAAATCATACAAGTCGTCAAGCAACTTATGATTTAATAAAAAGATGTTGCAAATTATTAAGATCCTATGAAGACAAGTTAAACCTACTTCAAAAGAGTATGAATCGCAAAAAAAAGATTACCAATCTTTTAATGGATTTTGAAAAAAAATATTCTTTAAATGAAGAAGAATTAAATAACTTAAAAAAGCAGTTAGAAGATTTGTAATAATTAAGGAGGTTTAATATGGCTTTTGAAGGATTAGCAGAAAAGCTTCAAAATACCTTTAAAAAATTAAGGGGAAAAGGAAAGCTTAATGAAAAAGATATAAAAGAAGCTATGAGAGAAGTAAAATTAGCACTTCTTGAAGCAGATGTTAACTTTAAAATAGTTAAACAATTCATAGCTAATGTAAGCGAAAAATGTGTAGGGTCAGATGTTTTAGAAAGTTTAACACCAGGTCAACAAGTAATAAAAATTGTAAATGAAGAATTAACACAACTTATGGGAGGAACTGAAAGCAAGCTTAATTATGCAAGCTATGGTCCAACTATTATAATGCTTGTGGGACTTCAAGGTGCTGGTAAGACAACCATGTGTGGAAAACTTGCATTAGCCCTTAGAAAAAACAATAAAAAGCCTTTACTTGTAGCTTGTGATATATACAGACCAGCTGCAATAAAGCAATTACAAGTTGTAGGTAAACAAATTGATATTCCTGTTTTTTCAATGGGAGATAAGATTTCTCCAGTTGATATAGCAAAAGCTGCTATAAAACAAGGAAGAGAAGATGGTAATAATGTAATTATTATAGATACTGCTGGTCGTCTTCACATAGATGAGGAACTTATGCAGGAACTTAAAGATGTAAAGATGGCAGTAGAACCAAATGAAGTTTTACTAGTAGTAGACTCAATGACAGGTCAAGATGCAGTTAATGTTGCACAAACATTTAATAATGAACTAGATTTAACTGGTGTAATTTTAACTAAGCTTGATGGAGATACAAGAGGTGGAGCTGCTTTATCAATAAAAAGTGTAACTCAAAAGCCAATTAAGTATGTGGGTGTTGGCGAAAAAATGAGTGATTTTGAAGTCTTTCATCCAGAAAGAATGGCTTCAAGAATATTAGGAATGGGAGATGTCTTAAGCTTAATAGAAAAAGCTCAAGAAGCTATTGATGAAAAAGAAGCAGAAGATCTTTCAAAGAAAATGATGAATGCTGAATTTAACTTTGAGGATTTCTTAACTGCAATGGATCAAATGAATAAGCTTGGACCTCTAAATAAGATACTAGAAATGCTCCCAGGAGTAAATGCTCAGCAATTAGAAGCTGTTGATATGGAAAAGAGCGAAAAGCAAATGGCAAAAATGAAAGCTATAATCCAATCAATGACAGCAAAGGAAAGAAAAAATCCTTCACTTATAATAAATTCATCTTCAAGAAAGAAGAGAGTAGCATTAGGTGCAGGAACTACAATTCAAGAAGTTAATAAACTTATTAAAGGTTATGACATGATGAGAAAGCAAATGAAGCAAATGAAATCATTAACCAAAAAGTCTAAAAAAGGTTTATTTGGAAAGTTACCTTTCATGAGTTAGATATATATCATATATTTTTAAAGGAGGTGAAATTTAAAGATGGCAGTTAAAATAAGATTAAGAAGAATGGGTTCTAAGAAGGCTCCTTTTTATAGAGTAGTTGTTGCTGATTCTAGATCTCCAAGAGATGGTAGATTCATAGAAGAAATTGGATACTATAATCCACTTACTGAACCAGCTGAAGTTAAAATAAACGAAGAAAAAGCTACTGAATGGTTAAAGAAGGGTGCTCAACCTACTGACGTAGTTAAGAGACTTTTTGATAACGCAGGCCTTAACAAGTAATTTTTGGAGGTGATTACTGTAGTTTAAATATCTTTAAATTACAGACACTATATGAAAGAATTAGTTGAAATAATAGCTAAAGCTCTTGTAGAAAAGCCAGAAGAAGTAAGTGTTAATGAACTTATTGATGGTGATGCAGTTATCCTTGAATTAAAGGTAGCTCAAGAAGACATGGGTAAGGTTATAGGAAAACAAGGTAGAATAGCAAAAGCTATAAGAACAGTAGTAAAGGCTGCATCTCTTAAAAGTGATAAGAAAGTTGTAGTCAAGATAGTTTAATAAATAGAGTTAGGTGTATTCCTAACTCTATTTGTTCTATTAGGTTAATTTAGAGCAGGTTAATATATTCTGTGCAAGTAATGGCAAAAAAATATATTCAATCTGCCTTTTTTATATATTTGTAATAGAGGTGAAAAAAATGAACGAATTTTTTACTGTTGGCCAAATAGTTAATACACATGGAATAAAAGGAGAAGTAAAGGTAATTCCTTATACAGAAGATGTTAATAACTTTAAAAGATATGGACAGTTAAGAATTGATGGAAAAGAATGGAGAAAAATTCAAGGTGTTAAGTTCCAAAAAGATAGAGTTATACTTAAGCTTGAAGGCATTGACGATATGAATACAGCGGAATTATATAAGCAAAAATATTTAGAAGTTTCAAGAGCTGAGGAGCCAGAATTAGAAGAAGGAGAATATTATGCTATAGATTTAGTAGGATGCATGGTAAAAGATACAAACGGTAAAGAGCTTGGAAAGGTATTTGATATTATTTCTACTAAAAATAATGATGTATGTTGGATAAAGGAACCTAAACAATTATTAATTCCAGTCCTTGATGATATTGTATTAGATATAGACTTAGATAATGAAACAATAATAATTGCTCCAGTAGGTGATTGGCAAGATGAAGATTAGTATATTAACCCTTTTCCCAGAAATGTTTAGCATATTTGATTCTTCTATTATAGGAAGAGCAAGAGAAAAGGGGATAGTGGATTTAAATTGTATAAACATAAGAGATTATACATTAGATAAGCATAAAAAGGTTGATGATTATCCTTATGGAGGAGGAGCAGGAATGGTTATGACTCCTCAGCCAATAGTAGACTCTATAAGAGCTTGCAAAAAAGAAAATAAGGGAAAGGTTATATTTTTAGGACCAAAAGGAAAAACATTTAATCAATCAATAGCAAGAGAACTTTCAAAAGAAGATGAATTAATTTTTTTATGTGGTCATTATGAAGGAATTGATGAAAGAGCATTTAAGCATATTGACATGGAAATATCTTTAGGTGACTTTGTTCTTACTGGAGGAGAAATGGCTGCTATTCCAGTTATAGATTCAATTTTAAGGCTTGTACCAGGAGTTTTAGGAAAAGAAGAAAGCTTTCAAGAGGAATCATATTCAGAAGGACTTTTAGAATATCCTCAATATACAAGACCAGAGGAATTTGAGGGAGAAAGAGTTCCAGAGGTTCTTCTTTCAGGACATCATGAGAATATAAGAAAATGGAGAAGACAACAATCTCTTTTAATAACTAAAGAAAGAAGAAGAGATTTATTTGAAAAAATAACTCTTACAAAGGAAGATAAAAAATTACTTTCAAAAAAGGAAAAATAATAAAATTATTCTTGCAACAGATTTTTATATATGTTAAAATAAGCTTTGTGCTAGTACCGGCGCTCCTCTGTCAAATATTAGCTTTGGCAAGAACGTCAAATTTTAACTACAAGGAGGAATGCACAAATGAACGAAATAATAAGAGCTATAGAACAAGAACAAATAAGAACTGATTTACCAAGCTTCAATGTTGGAGACAATGTAAGAGTTCACGTAAAAATCAAAGAAGGTAACAGAGAAAGAGTTCAAGCTTTCGAAGGAACTGTAATTAAAAAGCAAAATGGTGGAATAAGAGAAACTTTCACTGTAAGAAGAGTTGCTTATGGAACAGGTGTTGAAAGAACATTCCCTCTAAATGCTCCAACAATAGAAAAGATTGAAGTAACTAGAAGAGGTAAAGTAAGAAGAGCTAAGTTATACTACTTAAGAGATAGAGTAGGTAAGGCTGCTAAGGTTAAAGAATTATTAAAATAATAATATCTAGAAAAAAGGGGGACTTTAATAGTCCTCTTTTTTTCTATAAAAATTAGGAGGAAGAATAATATGGCAATTAACTGGTTTCCAGGGCATATGAAAAAAACTCAAAGAGAAATAAAAGAAAATTTAAAATTAGTAGATGCAGTAATAGAGATTAGAGATGCAAGAATACCAAGAAGCTCAGCTAATCCTGACATAGATAAATTACTTCAAAATAAACCAAGAATAATACTTTTAAATAAAAGAGATTTAACAGAAAAAAAGATAACTAATGAATGGATAAATTATCTTACTAAAGATAATGTAAAGGTATTAGAAGTAAATTGTTTGCAAGGTGAAGGACTTAAAAATATAAAGCCACTTTTAATGGAGCTTTTAAAAGAAAAACATGATAGGCTTAAAGCTAAGGGAATGGCTAAAATAGTTACAAGAGTAATGGTTGTTGGAATTCCTAATTGTGGAAAATCAACTCTTATAAATAAGCTTGCAAAAAATAATATTGCAAAAACAGGTGATAGACCAGGTGTTACAAAGAACAAACAATGGATTAAAACTTCCCTTGATATAGAACTTTTAGATACTCCAGGAGTTTTATGGCCTAAGTTTGAAGATGAGGAAGTAGCTTTAAATTTAGCTTTTACAGGAGCTATAAAAGATGAAGTTATGGATATTGAAGAACTTGCCTATAAATTAGTTCAAAGACTTCAAAAATATTATCCAGAAAATCTTAAAGAGAGATATAAAATAGAAGAAATTTTTGAAGACCCACTAGAAACTTTAAATGCAATAGCAAGAAAAAGAGGATGTTTAGTGCGTGGTGGTGAAATAGACTATAATAGAATATCAATTATACTATTAGATGAATTTAGAGGTGGAAAAATAGGAAAGATAACCCTAGAAAGACCTTAAAGGAGCTGACTTTTATGGATATAACAAGCTTAAAATATAAAGAGATAAAAGAATTAGTAGACAAAATAGATTTTTCAAAAGAACTTTATAATGAAAAGGTTATAAACTTAGCAGAAGAATTATTAAAAGATAATAGAAAAAATGTAAATTCATTAGGAAATAAAATAATTAATTCTAGAGAAAAAATTTTAAAAGAAATAAAAAGAGTTAAAAAAATGTATGATTTTGATAGAGCTTTTCAAGGATATAACCTCATTGCAGGGGTAGATGAGGTTGGAAGAGGACCTTTAGCAGGTCCTATAGTAGCTTGTGCAGTAATTTTAGATAAAGATGTTCTTGATGATGAAATAATACTTGGTCTTAATGATTCTAAAAAGGTACCACATAAAAAAAGAGAAGAGCTTGCAGAGATAATCAAGGAAAAAGCTATAGCATATCATATAGCCATAAGTTCAAACAAAGAGATAGATGAAAAAGGAATAGCTTATGCTAATAATAAAGTATTTTTAGAGGCTTGCACACATTTAAAATGTAAACCAGACTTAGTTTTATCAGATGGATATTTAGTAAAAAATTTAGATATTGATAATAAATATGTAATAAAGGGAGACACAAAAAGTGCCTCAATAGCAGCAGCTTCAATAGTAGCAAAGGTTTATAGAGATAACCTTATGAAAGAATATGGAGAAGAATATCCAGAATACTACTTTGAAGAAAATGCAGGATATGGAACAAGTAAGCATATAGAAAAAATCAAAGAATTTGGTCCATGTGATATACACAGGATGAGTTTCCTTAAAAATATACTTTGAAATAATTGTGTGAAATTCTCTTACTTTTATAAATGTGGGTAGTAGATATTTCAAGTTAATTATAAATTAGAATATATAGGTGCTGTTGCATTAAAAAATATTAAATACATAGTTAGTTTCTTATAAAGAGGATATCAAACTATATATTTATAAAAAATTTTTGTGTGACAGTATCTTTTTTATTATCTAAAAGCATCTTCAATAATATTTATTTTATAAGTATTATCAAAATGGTTTAAATAAACCTCTGCTACATCAAAACGAACATAATAGTTTGTTAAACCATAGCGATATATATAATACTTAGCTAATTTTTTTATATTATTTTGTTTACTTTTTGTAACTGATTCAAAAGGAGAACCATATTCTTTTGAAAATCTTGTTTTAACTTCTGTGAAAACAAGTATTTTATTATTAAAAAGAGATATTATATCAATTTCTCCCTTAGAAGTTTCAAAGTTTCTATGAAGTATCTTATGATTATTATTTTCTAAAAAATTTGCTACAAGCGTTTCACCATAATTTCCTATATTTTTATTATATTTTTTCATATCTTATTTCCTTTCATTGTAGTTAGAACAAATATAACTTCTTGTTCCTTATTTCCTTTCATTATAGCTAGAACAGAGTGAATTATTGTTTTGTATTGATTTGAGGTTAGTAGGGCAAAATAATATATTCACTCTACATTTTTATTATATTAAAGTAATATCCTAAAAATAAAAAAATAATCAAAAAAGTGATTAAAAATAAATTTTGTTGTCAAGAATTTAATTGGGGTGAAAATATATATGGCAACAAAAATTTTAAGTGCAACTTATGCACAATTTAATGGAATATTAATAGATGTTGAGGTTCATATAACAAAAGGTCTTCCTTCATTTTCAATAGTAGGTCTTCCAGATACCTCTGTTAAAGAAGCTAAGGAAAGAGTACGTTCTGCAATAATAAATAGTGGCTATGAATTTCCCTTAGGAAGAATTACTATAAACTTAGCACCAGCAGATGTAAAAAAGATAGGTTCTCTTTTAGATTTACCAATAGCTATTGGAATACTTATGGAAACAAATCAAATAGCTAAAAAAACTTTACAAGATTTTGTGATTTTTGGAGAGCTATCTTTATGTGGAGATATAAAAAAAGTAAATGGAACAATAGCTATAATGCTTGAAGGAATGAATCAAAATAAAAAGAATTTTATATTTCCTTATGAAAATATAGGGGAATGTAAATACTATAATAAAACAAATAATTATCCATTTTCAAATTTAAAAGAAGTAATTTCTTTCATAAACTATGAAGATGTACTTCCTTTTGATATGAATGAAATAAATCTTAAAGAAGAAAAAAATTTTACTGACTTTTCATCTATAATAGGTCAAGATAATTCAAAAAGAGCAATGGAAATAGCAGCAGCTGGAAAACATAATTTAATGGTATATGGAAGTACTGGAGTTGGAAAAACTATGCTTGCAAAAGCATTACCTTCAATTCTTCCAGACTTATCAGAAGAGGAAGAATTAGAAATAGCAAAGGTATATAGCATTTCAGGACTTTTAGATGGAAATAAGAAAATTACAAGACCTTTTAGAACTCCACACCATACAATTACAATAAGTGCTATGATAGGCGGAGGAAGAATTGCAAAGGCTGGAGAAGTTACCCTTGCAAATAAAGGAGTATTATTTTTAGATGAAGTTTTAGAGTATAAAAGAGAAGTACTTGAAGCCTTAAGAGAGCCTTTAGAAGAAGGAGAGGTACATATAAATAGAATTCAGGGAAGTTGTATTCTTAAAGCTGACTTTATCTTATATATGGCCATGAATATGTGTCCTTGCGGAAAAAGCAACTTAGAGGATGAATATAACAGTGATTGTACTTGCTCAGAAGCAGAAAAAAGGAGATATTTAAATAGACTTTCTAAAGCTTTAATGGACAGAATAGACATATTTAATTATATTCCTAGAATAAAATATGAAGAATTAAATAAAAATAATAGTGAATATACTTCTAAAAAAATGAAAGAAAGAGTTTTAAAAGCTAGAGAAAGGCAAAAAGAAAGATTAAAAGGAACCAAGTATATTTATAATTCTCAAATAAGGGGAAAAGATATTTTTGAGTTATGTAAAGTAAATAAAGGAGTCAATGAAATTTTAGAGTATTATTTTAACAATACTCATCCTTCTTTAAGGTCTTATGGAAAGGTAATTACACTTGCAAGAACGATTGCAGATTTAGGTGAAAAGAAGGATATAGAGGAAAGTGATGTCTTTGAAGCAATTGGATATAGAAAAAATTTTAAAGGAGAAATAATATAAAAGGGTAGACAAAAAATGAAATATGAGATATGGTTATTTATGTTAAATATAACGAATAGTGAAAAAATAAATCTTTTAAAAAAGTATAAAAATGAAAAAAATATATATGAGGAATTTGAGAAAATAACTAAAGGTGATAAAAAATTAAATAAAAAATTTAAAAATTTTAAAAAAGAAGAATTAATGAAATTTTCATTAGAAAAAGTAAAATGGAGCAAAGAAAATAATGTAGATTTTATTTCCTTTAACAATGCAGATTATCCCTATATTTTAAAGAATATAAAGGAACCTCCTTATGGGCTTTTTTTAAAAGGAAATAGGTCTTTGCTCCAAGAAAGAAAAGTGTCAATTATTGGTTCAAGAAATTGCTCAAATTATGCAAGTGAAGTAACTAAGCTATTGACAAAAGATTTAATAAGCTATAATATCACAATATTAAGTGGAGGGGCAAAAGGAGTAGATTCCATTGCTCATAAAGAAGCAATTGACGGCAAAGGAAAGACTGTTGTAGTATTAGGATGTGGCATAGATGTTGTATATCCTTCTCAAAATTACAATCTTTTTAAAAGAATTGAAAAAGAAGGTCTTATAATCTCTGAATTTTTACCAGGAACAAGACCTATGGCATATAATTTCCCAAGAAGAAATAGGATTATAAGTGGTCTTAGTGAACTTGTTATAGTGGTAGAAGCCTCAAAGAAAAGTGGTTCACTTATAACTGTTGATTATGCATTAGAACAAGGTAAAGAAGTTATGGCTATACCTGGTTCTATATTTTCAGAAGGAAATTATGGAACAAATCAACTTTTAAGAGATGGAGCACATTGTTTTTGTGGATTAGAAGATTTGCACACTTTACTTAAGTTAGATGAAAGAAAAAAGTCAAATGAATTATCACAAGTGGAAAATAATATATTATCAATAATATCTGATATGCCAATACATATTGATAGTATAATGAGAAAAACTAATATGAGTAGGGAAGTTTTATTTAAAATTTTGTTTAAAATGCAAGCTATTAATAAAATAGTAAGCCTTCCTGGAAACTATTATGCGAAGATTAATTGAGTTAAGGGGGTGAATAACTTCATAAGTTGATTATGAAGTTTTTATATGAGCCAAAATTTAGTTATAGTAGAGTCACCTGCAAAAGCTAAGACTATAGAAAAGTATTTAGGAAAGAATTATGTAGTTGAGGCATCAATGGGACATGTGAGAGATTTGCCAAAAAGTAAATTAGGAGTGGATGTTGAGGATGATTTTAACCCAAAATATATAACAATAAGGGGAAAAGGTGAGCTTATAAATAAGCTAAAAAAAGCAGCTAAAAAAGCAGATAAAGTTTATCTTGCAACTGACCCTGACCGTGAAGGAGAAGCTATTTCATGGCACCTTGCAAATATTTTAAAAATAGATGAAAATTCTAAATGCAGGATAGTGTTTAATGAAATAACTAAAAATGCAGTTAAGAATTCTTTAAAGTCTGCAAGAAGCATTAATTTAAATCTTGTTGATGCTCAACAAGCAAGAAGAATTCTTGATAGATTAGTTGGATATGAAATAAGTCCAATACTGTGGAAAAATGTTAAATGGGGATTAAGTGCAGGAAGAGTTCAGTCAGCAGCATTAAAGCTTATATGTGATAGAGAAGAAGAGATAAAAGCTTTTGTCCCTAAAGAATATTGGACTGTTGATTGTGTAATGAAAAAAGATAGAAAAAAGTTTCCTATAAAACTTGTAAGTAAAGATAATAAAAAAATAGAAATATTAAATAAAGAGGAAGCAGATTCTATAATAAAAGAGCTTAAAGAAAATGATTTTATAGTAAAAACTATAAAAGAAGGATTAAAGAATAAAAATCCTCTTCCACCATTTACAACAAGTACTCTTCAACAGGAAGCAAGTAAAAAACTTAATTTTATGACAAAAAGAACTATGGCAGTAGCACAAACTTTATATGAAGGGGTTGAAGTTAAAGGACATGGTACTATAGGGCTTATAACATATATGAGAACAGATTCAGTAAGAATTTCTGATGAGGCTCAAAATAGTGCATTAAATTTTATAGAAAATGAATATGGAAAAGAATATCTTCCAGAGAAACCTAGAGTATATAAAGGTAAGAAAAATATTCAAGATGCACATGAAGCTATAAGACCAACCTATGTTGATATAACTCCAGAAAAGGCTAAAGAAAGTTTAACAGCAGAACAATTTAAATTATATTCTTTAATTTGGAAAAGATTTATGGCAAGTCAGATGGCATCATGTATATTAAACACAAATTCAATAGATATAGTAAATGGTAACTATAAGTTTAAAGCTCATGGTTCAACAGTTAAATTTGATGGATTTATGAAGTTATATGAATATACAATGGAAGAAGAAAATGATTCTGTAATTCTTCCTAAATTGTCAGAGGAGGAAATACTTACAAAAGAATCAATTGAAGGAAAACAACATTTTACTCAACCACCAGCAAGATTTACAGAAGCTTCTTTTGTTAAGCTTATGGAAGAAAAAGGAATAGGAAGACCAAGTACATATGTACCAACTATTTCTACACTTTTAAGCAGAGATTATGTTGAAAGGGAAAAGAAAAACTTATTTCCAACAGAATTAGGTTTTATAGTTAATAATATTGTATGTGAATATTTTAAACAAATAGTTGATGTGGATTTTACTGCTGACATGGAGAAAAAACTAGATTATATTGAAGAAGGCAGTGAAGAATGGAAAAAGATAGTAAAAGAATTTTATGAACCATTAAAAATTGCAATCGACAAAGCAGAAAAAGAAATATCAAAAGTTGTTATTGAAGACAAGGTAAGTGATGTTCCATGTGATAAATGTGGAAGAATGATGGTTATAAAAAGAGGAAGATATGGTAATTTCTTAGCATGTCCTGGTTATCCAGAATGTAAAAATGCAAAGCCTATTGTTGAAAAATTAGATGTACCTTGTCCAGAGTGTGGAAAGGAAATTGTTGTAAAAAGGAGTAAAAAAGGAAAGAAATTTTTTGGATGTTCAGGATATCCAGAGTGTAAATTTGTAAGTTGGTATGAACCAGTTAAAGAAAAGTGTCCTAAATGTAATAGCTATATGGTTATTAAATATTCAAAAAAAGATGGAAAGTATGTACAATGTTCTAATAATGAATGTGATTATAAAAAAATACTTCATAAAGAGGATAATAATTAGAATACAAATAACATTGTTATTAATATTTTGCATTTTATAAAAGACTTGATATTATTAAAATTATAAATAATATTTATTTCCATAAAATAATGTTATTATTTACTTTATTCATTGTTTTAGAAGTAAAAAAAGTTGAAAAAAACTTATTTCTATGATAAACTTAAATTGTATAAAAAATTAAAACAATTTAGAATATTTAATAAATGAATTTAAACTTCATAGTAAGGAGGGGTAAATATGTCAACATTATTAAGTAAAACAAGGCGATTAAACAAAGTTTTACAAAAATCAGGTACAGAAGTAGTAGCTTTTAGAGATATATGTAGTCTTTTAAGTGAAGTGCTTGAATGTAATGTATACATTGTAAGTAGAAAGGGAAAAATATTAGGTTATACTTTTGAAAGTGATTTTGAATGTGATATTATGAGAAAACAGGTTGAAGAGGAAGGCAAATTTCCTAATGAGTATAATGACAAACTTTTAAAGGTTAAAGAAACAATTCCTAATATCGCAGGAAAAGGTCAATGTGTATTCGAAGGTGAAGGCGAATGTATTATGAAAGACAAGCTTTCAACTATAGTACCTATAATAGGTAATAGAGAAAGGCTTGGAACTTTACTTCTTGCTAGATTTGCTAAGCCTTTCACTGATGATGATTTAGTATTAGTAGAATATAGTGCAACAATAGTAGGTATGGAAATATTAAAAGCTAAACAAGATGAACTTGAAGAAGAAACAAGAAAAAAAGCTGTAGTTCAGTTGGCAATAGGAACTCTTTCTTATTCCGAATTAGAAGCAGTTGAGCATATATTTAATGAACTAGATGGAAATGAAGGACTTTTAGTTGCATCAAAAATTGCAGATAAAGTAGGAATAACAAGAAGTGTTATAGTTAATGCACTTAGAAAGTTTGAAAGTGCTGGAGTTATAGAATCAAGGTCATTAGGAATGAAAGGAACTCATATTAAAATTTTAAATGATAAACTTTTAGATGAACTTAAGAAAATAAGATAA
>JALFQD010000217.1 GCA_022785265.1 Clostridium sp.
AAACTTCATTAACATATTCATGTATATCAACTTTAGAAGCCTCTATTTTTTTTAGTTCAATAAACTCATTCCATAATGTCTTTGCACGTCCCTCCTTAAATCTAAATATAAACTTCCAATTGTATTTATTACAAATATCATAAAGTGGTTTACATGAATAAAGACTATCTCCTAAAATACAAATAGGAAGTTTTCTGAATTTATATTTTAGTTTTTTAAGTAATCTTTTAGCAGCATTAATTTCACAATCTTGCTTAACATATTCTTCATTTTCATTTTCAATAAATTCTGTAGCTACGCTAAACGCCATATTTCCTACTATAAGTTTTGCTTCTAGTACATTATGAAAATAATCTATTCTTTCTACTTCATTTGTATCTTTATTTATGCGAGTCCTTTTTAAACAATGCTCACAATGTTTTTGATCAAAACTTGCAATTTGTGTAGCATCAATTGCAATACACCAATATTTATCATTAAGACGCAATTTTTCAAGAGATCTTTTCTTTAACAATTCTCTTATCATATAATCACGTATTTTTTCTAATTGTTTGTTTTCTAATTTTTTTAGGAAATTATTAATAGTATCATAATGTGGTATTTCATCTAATGAATCTATTTTCAGACTTTTAGCAATATTATTTATGGCTTCATCAGTATTAAAATCTCTAGTCATTCTATTCATACTTGATATTCCAACAATATTTTTCATAATTACTGTAAACAGTAATATATCCGGTTCATATGTAATATAACTTGTATGCCTAACATCTTTAACTGATGCTAACATTTTATTAAAATTACTAAAAAAGTGTTTTCTAATTTTAGTGAATTCTGCGAAAAAATTTATTTCTGATTGTTTTTCTCTTTTTTGTTTTCTTGTAACTTTTATCATAATAAAATCCCCATAAACATAGTAAAATTGTGGTTTCTTTTAATATAACTATACCATGATTTATTACATTTATGGGGAATATTAACTCGAAAATTTTTTACTCTTTAAAGCTGGTATATTATACAAAGAATTCAAAGGTATGATATAAAAGGAAAAGAGCTTTTACAAACAAATGAAAAATACTTTGTAGGGGACCATTCATTAATATATGGAGTTATGGGGTACAAAGATAGAATGATAAGTGGAATTTTAGAAAATATAGTACTTAATGAATTATTAACAAGAGGGTATAAGGTATATGTAGGAAAGCTTGGAAATAAAGAAGTTGATTTTATTGCAGAGAAAAAAGAAGATAAAGTTTATATTCAAGTTACATATCTTCTTGAAAATTCCCAAAGTACAATTGATAGAGAGTTTAAACCATTGTTAGAAATACATGACCATTATCATAAATATGTAATTTCTATGGACGATTTTTGGAGTGACAACATAGAAGGAGTAAAACATAAAAATTTAGCTGAATTTCTTCTTATGGAAGAATATTAGGATTACTAAATAATTAGTAATAACTTTTAAAAAAATTTTTAAAAATAAATTCTTGACTCTAACCTTACGTGATATTGTACACTATGATTAAAGGTGGTGAAAGAAATGAGATTATCTATAGGAGAAACATCAAAGCTCACAGGCATAAGTGTGCGCACACTTCATTATTATGATGAAATTAATTTATTAAAGCCTTCAGAAGTAACAGAATCAGGATATAGGTATTATGACGATAATGCCTTAGAGAGATTACAACAGATTTTGTTTTATAGAGAATTGGATTTTCCTTTAAAAGATATAAAAGAAATACTTTCTAAGCCTGATTATAATAGCATACAAGCATTAAAAAATCATAAAGAACTTCTTTTGTTAAAAAGAAAAAGACTAGATAAATTAATAAAGCTTGTAGAAAATATCATAAAAGGAGAGAGTAATATGGAATTTAATGAATTTGACATGACAGAAATAGAAAAAGCAAAAGAAAAATATGCTAAAGAAGTAAAAGAAAAATGGGGAGATACTAAGGCTTATAAAGAAAATTCAGAAAAAACCTCAAAATACAAAAAGGAAGATTGGGAAAAAATACAGAAAGAAGCAGATGAAATTTTTAAAGAATTTAGTGCAAATAAAGATAAATCACCTTCTTCAAAAGAAGCTCAGGACTTAGTAGTAAAATGGCAAAATCATATAACAAAATATTATTATAACTGCACAAAAGAGATACTAAAAGGTCTTGGGGAAATGTATATAGCAGATGAAAGATTTACAAAAAATATTAATAAATTTGGTGAAGGAACAGCTGAATTTATGAGTGAAGCCATAAAAAATTATTGCTCATAAAAGACCATAGAAGACAATAGATGGGAATGCCTATCTATTGTCTTTTAATGATTTAAGCATAATGTCAGAACAAACGCATGAAATAAATTTGATTTAAAATCTCCTCATTTTTTGATAAAATGATAAAAATGAATAAGATAAATATGTTGAAAAATGGTGTTAGTATAAAATAGGGAGGGAAAAATGAGTAAGAGAACGAATTATATAATAAACAAAAAATGGCTTGTTAAAATTTTATTATTATTTATTATTGTATTATTTACATCAGGCTGTGGAGAGGTAAAAAGCAAAAAATCTTTGTATAAATGGGCAAAAAACAAATATGGTGATTGCACTATTGTATCCATGACAGAAACAGATGATAAAACAGTAGTTGTACTTCATGATACTCTTCAGGATTTTGATTATGAAGTAATAAGTTCTATGTCTAAAATAGTAATTGATGGCTCCAATTTTGGTAGCTTGCCAAATACTAGTGATACCTTTGAAAAAAATTTAAAGGAAAAAGTTATATTTAATGCAAAGGATGAACTAGATGCTATATGTAATAAAGAAGGAATGAGATATGAATATGCTGATGGTGGGGAGTCAATAATAAATATTTTTGCAATAACTGAAAAAGATGGCAGAGAAGCTGGATTAAAATGTGCTGAGATTCTTCAAAAGCAAAATATAAATAACCGTCTGGATAATCTTTGTATAAATGTTGCAGAAAATCAGTATGATAAATATTATGATAATGAACATTTCGGAAGTGTGAAGCTTCCAAATATTTCATGGAGAACATCTGAGGATGAATTAATTGAATATTACACAGAAATGGCCAAAATGCAGACAGATAA
Organism: Clostridium sp.; assembly: GCA_022785265.1. Taxonomy (GTDB): domain Bacteria; phylum Bacillota; class Clostridia; order Clostridiales; family Clostridiaceae; genus Clostridium. Next base: position 3,124 of record JALFQD010000217.1, read on the forward strand.
AAATGCAGTATTTTTACGTTCTGAGTTAAAAACTTTTGCAGATACTCATGCAGACCTTAAGAGAGTGGTAAATGTACTTGGTACAAATTATCCTACTGAAAGAACTTCACCTGTTAAATTTTATTATTTTAAGTCATCTGATGGCGAGGAATATTATTTGTGTGATTTTAATTATTACAATGAAGATTATAGTAAACATGCTTGGTATACAAATTATTATGAAAAATAATTATCTTGTTCTTTAATAGAGAAATATTAGGATATAATAAAATTAGTAGGTAAATAATTAGTTAGATATTAAAGACTTGTATGAAACTAAATGTTCAATTATTTTTAACATCTCATAGTGAAGAGGCTATAGATAAAATATTAAAATGTTGCCTAGAGCTTCAAAAAAAAATAAATTTATATACATTATATAATAATTTAGATGAAACTGTTGCAAGAAAATTAGATGGCAAAAAAGCTATAGAAGTTAAAGAAGATTTAGGATTGGAGTTGAGATAATATGTGTAGTCTTATTCTTTGTGAAGGTGGAACAGATTCAAAATAGTTTTAAGAAATTAAAAGAGTTATAGTTATAAAGAAAGGAATTGGCTAGAGGACTATGTATTAGCCATAAATTGATTTTTTAAATTAATTTGATATAATTACTTATGTTGTATAACATTAAAAAATATTGTATGTTTATATAGAAAAGGAAAGAAGTGAAAAATATTTAACAAAAATGGAAAGTAACAAAAGTTTAGAAAAAAATATACATTATATAATGTCTGTCGTTGGTGGATTTTTAGGAGCTTATGCACTTCTTAACAGATGTGAAACTTTTGGCTCATCACAAACATCTAATATGATATATTTAGTTATGAATATTTTAGGTAGAAACAGAGAAGATGTATTATTTAGGATAATAGCAGTATTTATATATATGGGAGCAATTTCTCTTACTGTAATTGTGCCTAAGTATTATAAGAATATAAATACAAAAATGATGAGTATAGTTTTAGATATAATAGCAGTAGCAGTTATTGGATTTTTTCCAAAGAATATGAATTATGTAGTAGCATTATATCCTATATTTTTTGTAATGGCTGTACAATGGAATGTTTTTAAGGGATTTAATGGCTGGGTAAGTGCAACAATATTTTCAACTAATAATTTAAGACAAGCAGCTATTTCAATTACAGAATTTTTAACAGAAAAGGATAAAGCACATTTTGAAAGGGCAAAATTTTATTTAGGAGTTATTTTATCTTATCATATAGGAGTTGTAATTTCCTATATAGGATATAAGATGTTTGCTATAAAGGGTGCTTGGTTATGTTTTATACCATTAACTTTAGCCTTTTTCATGGTTGAAAGTGAGGAAAAAAATTTAAAGGTATCTATGACAAATTATAAAAGTCAAAAAAGAGCAAGTTAATTAAATAAAGAACATTATGTAATAAAGTAAAAAGGCAGACTTAATATAGGTAATCTGCCTTTTAAATATTTAAGATTTATAAGGAATACTTCCATTTCTTATATATTTTTCAACTTTACTTATGCTTCCATTTAAGCCTCGTCCAACTATTTCAAATTCCAATTCATTATCTTTTACTATGACATTTGCAAAATGAAATGCAGAATATTTTCTTTCTTTATCATTTAAATCATATCTAGCTAATTCTTTATTATTTTCACCATTAACTAATCTTACAAAGGCTCCATTAACATCTTGAAAAGTTGTAAATATAGCCATAAATATGTTAGCAAATAAGCTTATTTTCTTAACACTTTTAGGTAATTCATTTAATTTTATGTATATTATTTCATCGTCACCATCACCTTCACCAGTTAAGTTATCTCCACTTAAATTAACCCCATTAAATGATTTATTAGCATAACATACAGTTTTTATAATTTTATCGTTTTCATCTAAAAGTATTGCAAAGGCATCTAAGTCCATACGAGTGTCCCAGCCTAAGCATAAATTAAGGTTTTTTAATGTTTTATCAATCTTTCTTAGGTTTATTTTTGAACCTTTTTCTAAATTAATGCTCATTTTTTATTCCCCTTTCATTTAGTTAAAGTAGAATAAATATATTGTTTTGTCCAGAAGACTTAGAGTTTTGGCAGAATGGAAGAACAAAATAATATATTTAATCTTTTTTATTATCTTAATTATAGCATAAAATGTAGAATAAATATATTATTTTGTTTTTTTTTGATTTATAGCTCCAAGTAAGAATAAAAAATAAAAAAATGGCTTAATATAGCCGTTAACCGGTTTTTTAAATAAGAGCAAACATAAATATTTGTGCAGTATATTATACATAAAAATATAGAAAGAAAATAGAAGAAAAGTTAAGAAATAAGATAAACACTAGATTATAACCTTTTTATAAAAAAGGTATTGACACATAAAAATATATGTGATATTGTATAAATGTACTTTATAATAAGTAGATATTTAAGGCAAAGGTGCTAACAATTAAGTTTGTAAGTGTTCTTTGCCTTTTTTGTATATGTGGCCATATTAAAAAAGAATTTTTATATATTTTTGTTAGGAAGGGGAGATTATAAATGAAGCACATGGTTATAACAATTGGTTGTGAATATGGAAGTGGTGGACCAGAAATTGGTAAAGCTATTGCAGATTATCTTGGTATTGAGTATTATGACCGTGATTTAGTTGATAAGGTTGTAGAGCAGATAGGGGTAGACCGTGAACTTGTAGAAAAAGCAGATACTGAAAATAATGTAAAGTATGAATTTGATACAAAGTTTGGTCCAAGATATGCAAACCTCACAAATCGTGTAATCTATAATCAATTTGAAGTAATTCAAAAATTTGCAGAAAAAAGTTCATGTGTTATTATAGGACGTTGTAGTGACTATATATTAAAGGATAGAAAGGATTGCTTAAATATATTTATATATGCACCAGAAAAGGTAAGAATTCAATCAATTATGGAAAAAAATAATGTTTCTGAAAAAGAAGCAGAGGAAATGATGAAATATAATGATGAAATAAGAAAATAGGAAAAATATTAATTTTATCAATAGTTTTAGCAGTTGTATTTTATGCTTTAATCATTTTGGGTGTTGGATATCTTATAAATCCTCAAGATATTTTAGCTTCTCAAGTAGGTTCTGGTATGGTTACAGCAGATGCTATGGCAAAGGCATTTAATAGTAGCATTATGTCAAAGGTTTTAATTGTTGGTGGTATGTGTGGTATTGTTACAAGCTGGAACTCATTTTTAATTGGTGGAAGTCGTGCAATGTATTCTATGGCAGAATCTTATATGATTCCACGTTTCTTTGTAAAATTACATAAGAAATATAAAACTCCGGTTAACGCTCTTTATTTGATTGGTGCTTTATCAGTACTTGCTCCTTTCTGTGGACGTAAAATGCTTGTTTGGATTGTAGATGCTGGTAACTTTGGATGTTGTCTTGCATATTGTATGGTTGCAATTTCATTTATAATTTTAAGAAAGAAAGAGCCAGATATGGCAAGACCATATAAAGTAAAACATTACAAAATAGTAGGAGTTATTGCAGTTTTAATGTCTGGTTTAATGGTTGCTATGTATATAATTCCTAATTCAGGATGTACACTTGTATGGCAAGAAGTGTGTATGGCAGGTGGTTGGTGCTTACTAGGATTAATTTTCTGTATAGCATGTAAATTAAAATATAAAGAAAAGTTTGGTTCACATATTGATGTAGCTATTGATGATTCTGAATTAGAAGAAAAGACTGATGATTTAAGTGTAAGAGTAGAGAAAGCTATTAATACTGTAAAAGTAAAAGAAGCTTGGGAAAAGATAACACTTGCAAGTACTATTGGTGGTATGGTTATAAATACAGCAGGAGTTACACTTGCCCATGGTATGGAGCACCCAGCAAGTGGATTGAAAAATATTGTTCATGGACAAGGTCTTGCAGCACTAACTCCAACAATCATTGAAGCTTCTTATAAAGGAAATAGAGATAAATTTGGAAAAATTGCAAGAATATTTGGAGGTCTTACAGCAGAAGATTGTTCAATGAAAATTCGTACATTACTTAAAAAGCTTGACCTTGAATGTAAATTATCTAACCTAGGAATAACAGAAGAGGATATTCCATGGATGGCAGAAAATTGCATGAAGGTATCTGCAGCTAGCGTTAAAAATAACCCAATTGTATTTACTAAAGAAGAAATTGCAGAAATATATAAAAAAGCACTATAAACAATGTAAAAAAGGCAGGAACTTTTTGAGGTTTCTGTCTTTTTTTTATTGGATAGGAAATTAATATAAAATTATTAATTTAATAATATTATCAGAAGATTAAAATTATTGATAAAGTATAAACAGTTTGTTAAAATTAACAACAAGACATAAAAAATTTTAAAAATTAGTATAGAATTTATTAAAAATGTTAATGATATTAATAGTTAAGTTTATTAATATTTAGGAGGCCTTTATGTGTACAGGATTAAATTTAGTTACTAAAGATGGAAAGCATATATTTGGGAGGAGTCTAGATGTTACACGTTCTTATGGAGAGTCAGTTAATATAGTGCCAAGAAATTTTGAGTGGTTAAATGTAGTTGACAACAAAACTTATAAAACAAAATATGCTTGTATTGCTATGAGTATAGTGGTAGATAACCATCCATTTCTTTTTGATGGAGTAAACGAAAAAGGGTTAGCAGGTGGAGGATTAAACTTTCTATCCTTTGCAAAATTTAGCGATGAAGCTCTTGAAGGAAAAAATAATATATCAGCCTCAGACTTTGTATTATGGGCGTTAAGCAATTTTTCTAATTTAGAAGAACTTAAAAATGCATTAAAAAATTTAGTTTTGGTAAATAAAAGTTTTAAAAAAGAGCTTCCAGTACAAGGCCTACATTGGATGTTTACTGATTTAAGTGGAAAAAGCATAGTCGTAGAAAATATGGAAGATGGAATGCATATATATGATAATCCAGTAGGAGTTCTTACTAATGACCCTACCTTTACTTGGCAAATAATGAATTTAAATCAATATGTAACATTAAAAGCAGAAGAACCATCTGATAAAACAATAGGAAGTTTAAATACATTTACATATGGACATGGCTTAGGAATGTGTGGTATGCCAGGAGATTATTCTCCAGCAGCTAGATTTGTAAGAACAGTATTCTTTAAAGATAATATAACATATTCAGAAGATGAAAAAAGTGGAGTTACAGCATTTTTTAATATTTTATCTACAGTAAACATACCAAAAGGTTCTGAAAGAGAGGAAAATGGTAATATAAATTATACTTCATATAAATCAGCTATATGTCAAGAAAGTGGAACATATTATTATACAACTTATGATAATAGACGTATAAATGCAGTAAGTTTATTTAAAGAAAATTTAGATTCAAAAGAGATAATTAATTTTAAATATAATAAACAAGAGGATATATTATTTCAAAATTAACGCTTAAAATTAAATAATAAAAGAAGGATGGGATAATTATGAAAAAAGGGATTATTTTAGTATTAATATCATTATCAATAGTTATGGTAGGTTGCACTAAAAATAATGAAATAGTAGATACAAAGACAGTATCAAGTAATGAAACATCAACAGAAAAAGTGGATACAAAGACAGTAACAAACAATGAAATATCAACAGAAACAGTAGATACAAAGACAGTAACAAGTAATGAGATATCAACAGAAACAGTAGATACAAAGACAGTGGCAAATAATGAAACATTAACAGAAACAAGCAATAAAGAAGATGAAGAAAAAAAGAGTTATAAGGAAGAATATTTAAAAAAGCTTGATTCTTTAGATGAGTATTTAAAAACTTCAGTAAATGGAGGAAGTGGAACCACTATTGAAATGAAAGAAGCAGAAAATACTATATATAAAAGCTGGGATGATATGTTAAACGAGATATATAATTTATTGAAAACTCAACTTACAGAAGATGAAATGAAAAAACTTCAAGAGGAAGAAATTGAATGGATAAATTATAGAGATGAAACTGCTAAAAATGAATCAAAAGAATTTGAAGGAGGTACCATCTATCCTATAATGTATACTTCTTCTTTAACAAAAACTACAAAAAACAGATGCTATGAATTAGTAAATAATTATATGAAGTAATAATTTTTAATGAAAATTAAAGGGGAAGGAAAGATGAGTGAAAAGATATTATTTTTGAAATATCATGATATAACTGTAGGATTATTAAATGTAGAAAATAATATACCAAAGCAATTAGAAATATTAAGACCAGATTTATTTTTTGATAAATATACAAAAAATATATTATTTGGAGATGAATTAATAGAATGGATAAAGGAAAGAGTAAGACCAAATGCTCAAGTAGGTTTAAATAAAATATTAAAATCTCTTAACATAGATGATAGTGGCTCAATGTGGTATTGGGAATTATTTTTAAAAACTAAAGGTATGAATGTTAAAGATAGACTATGGATAACAGAAAATGAATTTGATAATAGTCCTTGGGACTTGTTGTTAACTATAGATAAAGAAATACCAGAAGTAGATTTATATAAAAAATATCTTACAATAAATAAAAGCTATAACAATATAAATCTTATAGGAGCATGTGAAAAATCTATAGTAAGAGTAAATGGAAATCTAGCAATTTTAAAACATTCATTACAGCATAATACTTTTGATGGCATATCAGAAGAACTATGTTATCTAATAGCTCGTAATTTAGGAGTAAATTGTGCAGAAGCTAAGTATCTTGGAAATGGATTAAGTTTATCATTTATTGATGAAAATATAGATTTAATTCATGCAGATGCTTTTTTAAACACTGATAGTAGAAATATTGAAGTAATATATAAAAAATTAGTAATGAAAGATATAGACAAAAGAGTGCGTATTGATTTTTTAAGAATGTTTTTATTTGATATACTAACTAGGCAGATGGATAGAAATCTAACTAATTTTGGATTTTATAAGATTAATTCATATGTAAAATTATATAGATTATATGATAATGGATTAAGTTTATTTTCAAGTGTGAAGTTTAATCCTAGTTTAGAATATCAAACAATATATGGTAATTCAGAGAAAATATTAAATTATATTATAAGACAGTTAAAGAATGAATTAGTGGATAGACCTTTTGCGGGAAGTTTAAAAGAAGAATTTTTAGAGGATATTTTTAAACCTTATGGAAAGGAAATATTAGAAGTTAAGGGAACTAACTATAAAGATATAATATCTTGGCTTATAAATATGTATAATCATATCTTAGAACAGTTTTAAAGGAAAGTTAAGTAGAAGATTTTAAAATAAGTTATATAAAACCTTTAATTTTGTGATATAATAAAATCATATTAAAATTTTAAAAAAATATGCTTGGGGGCTTTATAATATGGAAGGATCATATTCACAAGAGAATAAGGTATTAAAATGTATAAAAAGAATAGCTATAGTTTTAATAATAGCAGGAGTTGTGTATGCTTTATATCCTAAAATAGAAGGTATAATAAATTCTGCTAAAAAAATAGCAGATATAGCCAATTCTAGAAACATTTATAATACTATATCAGAAAGCTTAATATTAGATGAAATTGAAGCTCCTAAGGAAGGTATTTATATAGATTTATCAGATAATCCTTTAAAGGAAGAAGATGAATTAGGAAATAAAATAGACATAAAATATATTTATAAAATAAAAAATAAGTTAGAACAAAAAACAAATTACTATTCTAAGTATACAAAGCTTGACCCAAATAAGAGCTTTGTAATATACATAAACAAAGAAGGAATTTTAACAATATATGTATCACCTATAGACTCAGATGAAATAGAGGAGATTTATCCAAGAGGTGAAGGAGTGTATAAATAAGCACTCCTTTTTAATAAATTTTTTCTTTGTCCCATATAAAAAGTTGTTTAGAGTTATTAAGGCATCCAAAAAGATTTTTTTTAAAGCCAGGTATCTTTTTATTTAAATCTTTAATTAAGTTTTTCATATCTTCTCTTTTTGTTTTTCCATCAGCAGGACATGGATTTTTTATTATTGGAAAACCATATTTTTTTGCTACATTTTTAATTGATTCTTCCTCAATATAAACCATAGGACGTATAATAGTAACTTTATTTTGTTCCATAAAGCTCTTAGGAGAGAAACAATTTATACGCCCTTCATAACAGATAGAAAGCATAAGAGTTTCTAAAGCATCATCTTTATGATGTCCTAAAGCAATTTTATTACATCCAAGTTTCTCAGCGGTATCATTTAAAGCACCACGTCTAAGGTTAGCACAAAGAGAACATGGATTTTTTTCTTTCCTTAAATCAAATACTATTTCCTTTATATTGCTTTGTATTTCATAATAAGGCACATTAATATCTTTACATAGTTTCTCAAGAGGAGAATTATTAACTCCTCCAGGATTAATAGTTATTGCAACAATATCAAATTTATAAGGAGCAAAATTTTTATATGAATTTAAAAGATGAAGAAGGGTGATACTATCTTTTCCTCCTGATAATCCTATAGCTATTTTATCTCCCTCTTCAATAAGATTAAAATCATTTATAGCTTGCCTTAATTTACTTAGAAGTTTTTGCATTTTAATAAATCACCTACTTTTAAAGATTAATTATATTTTATAATAAAGCTAATTAAAGTAAAAGTAAGTTATTTAAATTTTTTAAGTTAAGGACATATTAATTCTTTTAAGTGATGTTTTTACTATTCCATATAGTAAAAATCCTATTATTGAATTAGCTATAGCAGCAGGAATAACTACTTCAATAAACTTTTTTTTATATAAAAAAACTATTTAAAAATGAAGTATAAAGTGATAGTCTTAATATGTAGCAAATAAAAACAAAATAATTATTAAATATTAGTTACAAGTGAAAAATAATTGTAAAAAATATGAAATAATATGATAAAATAAACATTGTAATTATTGTAGATGTATAGACGGAATTTAAGGGGGAATATTCATGGAAAAAGTAAAAACAAAAGGAGTTATTTCAGCAACTATAAGAAGAAATAAACCTATTATATTAAAAAGCATTTTAATAACTTTTTCTATTTTACTCGTTGTATATATAGGAATTTCTATATTTTTCATAAGTCATTTTCAGTTTAATTCTATTATTAATGGTATTAATGTTTCAGGTATGAATGTCGACAAAGCAAATAACTTATTAGCAGCTAATATAAATGTAGTATCATTAAAATTAGAAGAAAGAAATGGAGTAGAAGAGAAAATAAAAGGTAAGGATATTAATTTAAAATATGAATTAGATAGTAATTTAGATAGTAAATTAGAAGAGTTAAAAAAAGAACAAAATGCTTTTGGATGGATTTTTTCAATTTTTGATAAAAAGGATTCTAATAAGCATATATCATTATCTTGTGATGAATCTTTACTAAAAGAACAAGTAGAAAAACTTCAATGCTTTAATAAAGAAAATATACTAGAACCTAAAAGTGCATATCTTAAATATGAAAATGGAGAATATAAAATAGTAGAAGAGGAAGATGGCACTAAGGTAAAAAAAGGACAATTATTAAAAGTAATAAAGGAAAGTATAGATAATGGTAATTATATAATCAATTTTGAAAAAACAGATTGTTATGAAAAGCCTAAGTATACTTTAGAGTCTGAAGAACTTAAAAAAGCAAAGGAAACTGCAGATAAGTATGTCTCAACAAAAATAACATATCAATTTGGAGATAGGCAAGAAATTTTAAATGGGGATATAATTAATAAGTGGATTTCATTAAATGAGGATTTAGATATAAACATAAATGAAATTATGGTTCAGGATTATGTTACAAGTTTAGCCTCTTCTTATAATACTTTTGGAAATACAAGGGATTTTAAAACATCTAGTGGAACCACAATTAAAGTAAGTGGTGGTGATTATGGCTGGGTAATTGATAAAACTCAGGAAATACAAAAAATATTAGAAGATATAAAATTAGGAACTAATGAAACAAGAGAGCCTATTTATTCTCAAACAGCAAAATCTCGTGATGTTAATGATATAGGAAATTCTTATGTAGAGATTGATTTAACAAAACAGCATGTATGGGTTTATAACGATGGAGTAATGGTAGCTGATTCTGATTGTGTAAGTGGAAATATGAGTTTAAATTATGGAACACCAGCAGGAGTTTATCAAATAACTTATAAAGAAAGAAATGCTACCTTAATTGGACAGGGATATAATTCTCAAGTAAGTTATTGGATGCCTTTTAATGGAAATGTTGGTCTTCATGATGCAGAGTGGAGATATGGTCAATTTGGAGGAAATATATATCTAACAAATGGTTCTCATGGTTGTGTAAATCTTCCACCTGAAAAAGCAGCAATAATATTTGAAAAGGTCGAAAAAGCTATGCCAGTTGTATGTTATTATTAATAATTATAGTATAAAAGCATATTTACTATAAAAAAGTCTTGACAAAGTTTATTTATAGCATTAAAATAAATTTGCTTGTAGGGTTAGATAGAAAAATGTCGAAGGGAGTACCACTTTTTAGTGTACTCCCTTTGATGTTTTTATTCTATCAGGAAATTATATATTTTGAAAACTGTGGATAACTTGCTAGGTTAATAATAAAGCTTAATAAAAGAAACAAGTTTAAGAATTTTCTTTAAGTAGATTATAATATTCTTCTGTTTCTTTATAAGTTTCTCCATTTAAAAATATATATTTATCTGATAGCTTTATAACTATAATATCATTTATATCAGCATGGACATAAACCTTGCTTGTACCATAATTTTCAAATTTAAAGCTTCCAAGCTTTATTTTATCTGTAGAGGAGCCATTAGTTCTTACCCCTTTAGGAAGTTTTGATATTCTATCTATGCTTTCTATATCATCTAAATTAAATTCAATATCATATAAAGGAGCTTCAATTTTAGCAGTAGTATTATTAGTTATATTTAATGAAAAAGAAACATTATCAAGCTTTATAATTAAAATAAAGGTAAAAAGAAGTATAGCTAATGTAAAAATAGAAACTCCTATAATAAAGCCTTTCCCAGCTTTTGAGCCTATGTTTACTGTAGTTCCCATTCCATTTCTTGTTTCTACCATCATGCTAGAATCATTAGGATTATTATAAAAAAAACATCCCCAATATTCATCATCATCATAAAATATTATATCCTTATCATTGTTTAAAAGTTTATTTTGGGCATTTTTAGTTTTATAATTGCCATAAAAAATTATAAAACATAATAAAATTACAGAAATTAAGGTTGCTATAAAAGCTAAAGAATAGCTTTTTATAAAAAATAAAACAGGAAGAGAGATTATAAAAGCTGAAAGAGCCCATATTATAGACCAGTTTCTTCTATATATATAATTGCAAGCAATATTTATTTCAGAATTATTACTATATACTATTGTTTTACTTTTATTAAATACAATATTTATAATAAGTAAAGAAAGAGCAGTAATAAAAAAGCATAGGCATAAAAATATATCAACTTTAAAAAAATAAGCTACAATACATATTATAAAAGATGGTATAAACCAAAGGTTTGAAATAGGCATTTTATTTTTTATTTTTGAAACATTAGTATCAACCCTAGCAACAGATTTCTTAGTTATATACCACCCTTTTTCTTTCTTTAAAGTTCTTATTTCAGTCATATATTTTTTTGTTAAAAGAGCAGTAAATAAACATATAATAAAAAACCATAGAACCATATAAATTACAGAGAAAGCAGTGTATTTTTTCATTAAGTAACAAGGAGTATACATAATTGCAAATAGTATTGTCATTTTTAAATTATCTTTTTTAAATCTTTTTATTATATCTAAAATTTCTGGCTCATTAATTTTAGAAGGAAGAATTTTTGTAAGTAAAATTGTATTATTATCATTCTTTGATAAAAGATTTGTTGAATAATACATTAAAAGACAAGTTGGAAGCATTATTACAAAAATATTTATTAAAATAATCATCATTTTAAATCACTCTCCAATTTATTAACATAGGTCATATTTTTAAATATACTTAAACAAGTTTTTAAAAAATTTTCCTCATCAATTCCCTCTATAACAGATTCAGCAATTAAAAGTTCAAGCTCTTGTTCTAATTTTTCTTGAAAATCTTTATTTGGAGTAAAGGTTTTCTTTATCTTAGCACCATGTCTTCTATCAATTTCTATAAATCCTTCAGTTTTTAAAAGTGTATAAGATTTATTTACTGTCATTGTATTAATTCCTAAATCCTCAGCCATTTGTCTTACTGTAGGAAGACTTTCTCCTAAAAGGAGTTCTCCAGTTCCAATCCCTTTTACAATAGCATTTCTAAGTTGCACATAGATAGGAATATCACTTGACATATCTAGTTCAATAATCATGATAATCACCTCTTTGTATTATATATTATAATACAAACTATACAAAGGGTCAATGTATATTCATATAAAGTAAAGATGCTGAAATTTTTATAGATATTTATTTGTAAAACAAAAAATAAATTTCTTTAGAAAATCTTTAGAATTTCTAAGAAATTTTCTTAGTTTTTTCATTTAAAATTTTACTTAGAAGGAGGAATATATAAACAAAAGTAGTATTTTAAGAAATAGTTAGATAAGATGCATTAGGAGGGGTAAGAATATGAATACTATTTATAATATTTTAATTGTAGAAGATGATGAAGAAATTGGAGATGCTGTTGAAATTTATTTAAGGAATCAAGGGTATAGAATTTTTAAGGGACATAATGGTTATGAAGGTCTTGAAATAATAAAAAATCAAACCATACATTTAGCTATTGTTGATATAATGATGCCTAAAATGGATGGAATTACCATGATTATGAATTTAAGGTCTCATTATGATTTTCCTGTGATAATGTTATCTGCAAAGTCAGAGGAAATAGATAAAATAACAGGTCTTAATATAGGAGCAGATGATTACATAACAAAGCCCTTTAATCCTATGGAGCTTATAGCAAGGGTAAATTCACATCTTAGAAGATATGAAAAGTACTTAAAAGTATTAGGAGAACAAAAGAGAAATATATTAACAGTTGGAGGGTTAGAACTTGATATTGATAAAAAAGAAGTAATGGTAGATGGACAAACTGTTAAGTTTACTCCAAAAGAATTTAATATATTATATCTTCTTATGAGGAATCCTGGAGTTGTATTTTCTTCTGAGGAAATTTATGAAAGGGTTTGGAATGAAGAAGCAATAAATTGTGAAACAGTTATGGTACATATAAGAAACATAAGAGAGAAAATAGAGGTAAATCCTAAAAAGCCAAATTATTTAAAGGTGGTGTGGGGCGTTGGTTACAAAATTGAAAAATTTTAATAAAAAGACATTTATTAATATTTTAATCTTTGGAATATTAATATGTAGTGCTTTTGGAATGATATGTTTTTATAAAAATATGGAGTATTTATCTTCTGTAGATAATAAGTATAAATTTTTAAATTATGAATATCTTTCGGGAATACTAAAGAAAAATAATATTCTATATAATAATTTTTTAGTAGGTGGAAATTACTTAGACAAATATACTAACTTAGATTATGTCATATTTAAGATAAATAAAAAGAAATATAACAATGAAAATAATAATTATCTAAAAGAAATAACTCAATTACAATATAAGGATTCAACATATTCCCCAAAAGAGTTAAGGCAAAATTATAAATGGTATATTGTTTTTTATTATGATAATCTTGGGGACATACAGATTAAAGATGTTTATGGTGCTGATGAAACCACAACTAAAGAAGTTATTGAACAGATTAAAACTGATAGCATTTCAAAAATAGATGGTGGAGAGGGCTATATTCGTTCTAATATAAGCAATACTGTAATAGCTTATGGACTTCCTAGAAGTCTTGTAAATGAGTTTTTCTATGTAGGAATTTTTGCTTTGATAATAATTTTATCAGCTTTAATAATTCCTTATAAAATAGAGAAAGATACAATAGTTTTAAGAAAAATTCAAAATGTTTCTATTGAAATAAGATTTTTAATTTATGTTATATTCATTCCTTTAGGAACTTTTTTATCAAAAAAGCTTATAAGAGGTACTTTATATGATAATATTATTTATAATATAAAAAATTATCTTAATATATCATATAAAATGGCAGATTTTATTGTGTATGCTTTAAATTTAGCTTTTTGGTTTGTATTATTTTTAATGATATTTCTTTCTGTTATGCTTTTAAAGGAGGGAATATCAAAGTTAAAGGACTATAGTGCATTTTTTAGAGATTTTAGCTTTAAAAAGAGTTCATATAGAAAAATTTTTGCAATAGTTATGGTTAATTTTTTAGGAATACTTTCATCTTATTTTTTTGGAATTTGGGGTGTTATAGTTTATTCAATAGTTTTTCTTTCAATTTTATTAAATGCATCTATTAAAATAGGAAAGAACTATGATAGGCTAGTTAGCTATGTTGAATCTTTATCTAATGGAAAATTTGATATTGATATGTCAGAGAATTTAGGAGCTTTTAATTACTTAAAGAATAAGCTTATAAAGGTTAAGGAAGGATTAAAAAAAGCTATTTTAGAAGAAGTAAAAAGCCAAAATATGAAAACTGAGCTTATTTCTAATGTATCTCACGACTTAAAAACACCATTAACTTCAATAATAACCTATGTTGATCTTTTAAAGCAAAAGGGTATTACAGAAGAGGAAAGAGAAAAATATATAAATACAATAGATAAAAAATCTCAAAGGTTAAAATCTTTAATTGAGGACTTATTTGAGGTAAGCAAGGCAAATAGTGGCAACATAAAGCTTAATATAGTAGATGTTGATGTAGTATCTTTAATGAAGCAAACAGAGTTTGAACTAGAAGATAAGATAAAAGAATCAGGATTAAAATTTAAAAATAATTTTCCAAACAAAAAGCTTATACTTCCTTTAGATAGTGAAAAAACCTATAGAGTATTTGAAAATCTTATTATTAATGCATTAAAATATTCATTAAAAGGTTCTAGAGTTTATATAATAATTGAAGAGCATGAGGAAGATGTAGAAGTGGTATTTAAAAATATTTCATCTGAAGAAATAGAATTTAAGCCAGAAGAAATTTCAGAAAGATTTGTAAGAGGGGATAAATCTAGAAATACAGAAGGTTCAGGGTTAGGTCTTGCAATTGCAAAAAGTTTTACAGAGGTTCAAAAAGGAGCATTTAAAATAGAGATTGATGGAGATTTATTTAAAGTAATATTAAATTTAAAGAAGAAAGTTTATGACAAGGAAAATTCTTTAAATTTTAAAAGACCATTAAATAAAGAAGATGATACCCAAACAAATTCTATAGAACAATATAATTAGTTTTGCAAATTATAAAAAAATAAAAGAAGCTTTTATAGTTTATAAAAAGTTTTTTTCATCAAAAAAAGGTTGTCCATATTTAGAAAGACAACCTTTTAATTTTTATATGTTTATTTAATTATAGAACTTTAACTATATTCCAGTTCTTTGGATAGTCTTTATCATCACCAAATTGGATAGCTACAAGCTTATCATAAAGCTTTTTAGTTACAGGGCCTACTTCAGTTTCACTGTAGAATACATGAAGTTTTCCTTTATACATTATTCCACCTATTGGAGAAATTACTGCAGCAGTACCACAAGCACCAGCTTCTGCAAATTGGTCTAGAGAATCTATTGGAACATCTCCTTCAATAGCTTCCATTCCAAAGCAATCTCTAGCTAAGTCTAATAAAGAATATTTTGTTATACTTGGTAAGATTGATGGTGAAAGTGGAGTAACAAACTTATTATCTTTAGTTATACCAAAGAAGTTTGCAGAACCTACTTCTTCAATTTTAGTATGAGTTGCAGGGTCTAGGTAAACACAATCTGCAAATCCAGCTTTCTTAGCTTCTTCATGAGCCTTAATTGAAGCTGCATAGTTTCCACCAACTTTTTGTTTTCCTGTTCCAAGAGGAGCTGCTCTGTCACAATCAGCTATTGTAAAGTTAACAGGGCTCATTCCACCCTTAAAGTATGCACCAACTGGTATAGCAAATACGCAGAATAAGTATTCAGGTGCAGGACCAACACCAATATTATCACCAGTTCCAATCATAAATGGTCTTAAGTATAAAGTTCCGCCAGTTCCATATGGTGGAATAAATCTTTCATTTGCCTTAACAACTTGTTTGCAGGCATCTATAAATTTTTCTTCTGGTATTTGAGGCATATATAACTTCTCACATGAAGAATTCATTCTCTTTGCATTCATATCTGGTCTAAATAATTGTACACTACCATCTTTAGTCCTGTAAGCCTTTAAGCCTTCAAAACATTCTTGTCCATAATGGAAAGCAGTAGATGCTTCGCTTACAAGTAACATATTATCAGTTACTAATTTTCCTTCATCCCACTTACCATCTTTATATGTAGATACATAACGATAGTCTGTTTTAATGTAGTTAAAGCCTAGTTCGCTCCAATTTAATTCTGTCTTTTCCTTTTCCATAATTACATCTCCTAAAACATTTAATAAAAAATCTTTTGACTATATTCTACCACTTATTTCATGATTAGCAAATATAAACTTACATAAAATTTAAAAAAATACT
>JALFQD010000291.1 GCA_022785265.1 Clostridium sp.
AACATTTTTATCTAAAGGCATTATATTAATTCCAGAAGTAATAAGAGCAGCAGCCTCTGCAGGAAAGATTTTAGGGTTAAATAAGTATAAATATACATTAAAAGAAGTAATAAATGATAGAAATGATAAGTTATATTTTGAAAATAAGCTATATATGAAAAACATAAAAATAAGAACAGTTAAAGACTATATAGATAACAGACTAGAAATATCAGATGAAATTAATATGATAAAAATAATGAGACCTTTTAGATTTAAAAAAGAAGGAAAATTAGCCACAGATATTAATGAAAATGATTTGATAAATCTTTTAACAAAAAGAATTTTAACATTAAATGCACTAGAAGGAGAAAAAACTGACCAGTTAGAAGATTATAATTTAAGTATAACAGATAAGCAAATAGATTGGGAAGAAAATGCAAGATATTCAAATAGACAAAATATGAAAATGAAATTAGGAGGTCTTATTGGGTATATATACTTAGAAACAGATGATTTAGAAACAAAAAAACTACTAATTGCAGGAGAACTGCTTCATCTAGGAAAAAACACAAGCTTCGGCTTAGGTGATTATATTTTATATTAGGATGTGAGTTTATGATAGAAAAAAATGATTATTTAGTTATGCTTATTGGAAGTAGTCCTATGCCTAATTTAATAAGTGCATTTACTAGAATTAAAGAAAATGGAAAAATATTTATGATTTATACTAATGAAACTGAAAAAATAGCTAAACAATTAAAAGAATTAATAGAAGAAAAGGCAAAGGAAAAGTCTTTAAATATTTTAGTTGAATTAAGTTATGGAAGAATCTATGAAGAGTATAATCTTGAAAAGGTATCACAAAGTATAAAAAATATATTAAACAAAATAGCACTAGAATATAAAAATGAAAATTTAGAAGATAAATCTATAGAGCTTAACTTTACTGGAGGCACTAAGATTATGGCTAGTGTTTCTTATAGGGAATTTAAAGAAATTTTTAATAATGAAGAAAAGGCTTATTTAACTTATTTAGATAGTGAAGAGAGTGAATTTGTTATATATGATATATCTAAAAATAAAACAAAAAAATTACCTTATTCAAAAGAAAATGAAACCATAGATTTAAGTATAGATGATATTATAACAATGCATTTTGAAGCAAGTGGAAATGAGCTAAAAAATGAACAATTTAAAGATATAAAAATATCAAAAGTAAATGAATATATATTTGAAACATTAATTGAAAATTATGATAAAAAAGAAGAATTTATAAAGCTTATGGAAGAAATTTATAAATTCAATTTAAGTAATAAGAAAAAAGCCAGTAAAATAAAAGAAAACATAAATATAATTAATGAATATATGGAAAATAGTAGTTTTAAAATAAAAAATATAGATAATTATTCAAGTTTCGTAAATATTTATGCAGAAGAATTTAAAGGTTTAAAAGAAAAAGATCTTTATAAATTAATAGTGGAAGATATAAACGGAAAATGGCTTGAAAAGGTCTTATTAAAAAAATTACATAAATTAAAAGAAGAAGGTTACATAGATGATGTAAGAATATCTGAGGAAAGAAAGGGAAAAGATGCAATATTTGAAATAGACCTTATAGTTTTAAAAAATGAAAATCTTTATTGTTTTTCAGTGACTACTGTAGATAATTATAGTGAAGCTAATATGAAGCTTCATGAAGTTAATTACAGAGCAAAATCTATAGGAGGAGATGGAGTAAAAATTAGTTTTATCTCTTTTTATGATAATGGTAAGGAATTAGAAGAAAAAATTAAAAACATTTGGGATGATGAGGAATCTTTAAATAATAAATATTTAATAATAACTTTAGAAAACTTTAATAAAATAGATGAATTAATAAAAGAATGGTTAAGGTAGGAGGATTTTAATATGGAAAAAACTGATTATTTAATATTATTGGTAGGCAAAAATCCAAGTCCTAATTTTATATCAGCATTAACTTATTGTACAGAAGAAACAAAACTATTTTTAGTTTATACAAAGAAAACTGAAAAGATAACAAGTAGTTTAAATGTTGCTTGGAATTTAGAAACTTCAATTAAAAAATTTTTAAAAAACATTTCCATTGAAAAGATAGAAGTAGATAAAAATAATACAGAAGAAATAAATAAAGTTATTGAAAAAGAAATTCTTCCTAAAATATATAAAGATAAAAATATTATTTTGGATTTTACTGGAAGCACAAAAATTATTTCAGCTATATTTAATAATAAGTTTTCAGAACTTAATAATAAAAATATTTATTTTTCCTATGTTTCTGAAAAAACAAATGAAGTTATGAAATTTAACTATAAAAATCAACAAATAGAAAAAATAAAAACTTTAGATATAGCAAACAAATACAATATATCTTTTGAAGATTTATTAAGTATTCATGGAGAAAGTAAAGACTTATCTAAAGATAGGGGAGAGTTTTCTATTGAAGATATGGAAAGTAATGAATTTATATTACATATAAACTTTAAAGTGAAAAATCCTATAAGTACGAAAAAAAACTTGATTAATGTATTTTTTGATATAAATTCTTTAGCTGAAAAACTTGGAGGAAGCAATGTAACTTATACAATTGAGGTAAATAAAATTAAAGAATCGAAAGACTCAGTAGATGAAATAGAAGAGCAATTTTATGATGATATAAAAAATATTACTAATATACAAGACATAGAATCAAAAATAAAACTTAAAGTATTGGAGGGTTAAGGATATGGAAAAATCATTAGTTTTATGGGAATTTGCTAAAAAGCAAAATTATATATTTAAAAGCAATAAATTAGTAGAAAATGTAGGTGCATCATTAATAATAAAGGATATATCAGAAAACTTTAACAAAAAGTATAAACTAGATGACAAAAACTTTGTAACTAGAGGGGGAGGTAAAACCATATATCTATTTGATAATGATAAGTTAGCTTCAGAATTTATAGGAAATTATAGCAAAGACTTATTAAAAGAGTATCCTGGTATAGAACTTTTCTTTGTAAAAACTAATTTTGATGATGAAAATGATGATTATAAAGAAAAGATAGATGAACTTTATAAAAAATTAGAAGAAAAAAAGAATAAAAGAGAAATTAATGGAGGACTTATTGGATTTGGAATAGAAAGAAAATGCCAATCTACAGGAATGCCAGCTTCATATCTTGATAAGGATAAAGGAGATTATATATCTTCAGAAGTTAAATTAAAAAGAGAGTATGCAAAAAAGCAAGAAAGAGAGTTTAATGAACTTATTTTAAAAGGGTATACTCTTGAAAAAGAAATAGGTAAGCTTATTAAAAAAGAAGATAAAAACTATATAGCAATTGTACATATTGATGGAAACAGTATGGGTAAAAAACTTAAAGGAATATTAGATAATGTAGTTAAGAAAAGTAATGAGTCTCAAAAGGATTATAACTATAGATGCATTAATAAGATGAAAAAAATAAGTGAAGAAATAAATGACTTATATAAAAATGCTTTTAAGAAAATGGTAGAAGTTGTAGTAAAAAATGAAGAAAAAATAAAAGATTTTACTAAAATAGAAGAAAAAATACTTCCTATAAGACCATTAATATTAGCAGGAGATGATGTTACATTTATAACCTCTGGAGTAATAGGAATAGAATGTGCAAGAATAATGCTTGAAAGCATATCAGAAAAAAATGTAATAATTGATGGAGAAAACATTGGAAAGCTTACTGCTTGTGCAGGAGTTTGTATTATAAAATCAGGATATCCTTTTATAAGAGCTTACAATATGGCAGAAGAATTATGCCAAAATGCTAAAACTCTTTTATTAGAAAAGAAGATAGATGAAAATGCCTTAGATTATCATATAGCACAAGGAGAAATAAATAAAACAATTTCTGAAATAAGAAGTGAATATTATACCTCTGAAGATGCTGATAAAAACCAAGAAGGAAATTTAACAATGAAGCCTCTTCTATTAAAGAGTAGTAATGATTGGAGAAATTATGAAAACCTATGTGAAGCAATAAAAAATGTAGAAACAGCAATTAATGCAAAAGATATTGTAAGAGGAAAAATAAAAGAATTAAGAACTGTTCTTAAAAAAGGACAAAAAGCAACAGAAATGTTTTTTAAATTCTACAATATTGATGGTGGTAGATATTTAAGACCATTACCAAACACTAAAGGGGATTATTGCTTTAATACTAATGATACAGAAAATAAATGTATGTATTTAGATGCAATTGAAACTTATGAATATTTTGTAAAACTAGATGATAAATAAGAAGAGGTGATTTTTATGTTGGTTGAAATAGAATTAATTTCAGAAGCTATATTTGGCAATGGAGAAGCTACAACAAGCTTTGTAGATATGGAAATTTTAAAAGATGAAAATAGATTACCTTATTTTAAAGGAAAAACTTTCAAGGGAAAATTAAGAGAAGAAGCTGAAATTATAAATAAATATCTTTTTGGAGAAGATAATACTATTATAGATGAGTTATTTGGAAAAGAAGATGAAAATGATACAAAGCTTAGATTTTCAGATTGTAAATTAGATGAAAAAATAATAAATAACATTAAATATGGAATAATAAATAAAGTTTTCACAAAAGATGAAGTAGAAAAAGCATTTACTGATGTAAGAACCTTTACTTCTATAAACGATAAGGGAGTTTCAGAAACAGGCTCTTTAAGACAAAGTAGAGTGGTTAAAAAAGGTATAAAGTTATATTGCAAAATAGATTCTAAAGAAGAACTTACTATTAAAGAAAAAGGAATTATTGCTTGTAGCCTTTCAGCTTTAAAAAACATAGGAACAATGGAAAGTAGAGGAAAGGGACAAGTTATATGTAGAATAATTGAAAATAATAAAGATGTTACAAATGAAATTATTAATAAATTTGAAAAGGCGGTGTTTTAATTGGCTAAGTACATAAAATATGATTTAGAAAATTTAGAAGAGATAAAAATTACACCAACAATTAATCAATCAGATGCTAATTTCTCAAAAAGTTATATATCAGGTTCATCTGTTAAGGGGGCTTGTATAGAAAAATACATTATAGAGAACAAAATTAAAAACTTAAATGAAGGAATAAGTAAAGAATTATTTTTAAAAGGTGGTTTAAAGTTTTTAAATGCTTATCCATTAGATACTTCAGAAAAAGAAAGAAGTTTACCATTTCCAAGTTGTTATTATGCA
Organism: Clostridium sp.; assembly: GCA_022785265.1. GTDB lineage: Bacteria > Bacillota > Clostridia > Clostridiales > Clostridiaceae > Clostridium. The sequence goes on from JALFQD010000291.1 coordinate 5,180, forward strand.
TTAAAAGACGATATAAAACAACAAAAAGGAGATTTGAAAATAACAAATTCTTTAGATATGGAAAAGGGCAAAAATTATGCAAAGGTAAAAGGAAAGGAATTTGTTTTATTTCAAAGTGAAGAAGATTTAAAAAATATATCAGTATTAAAGGAAGAATATCTTCATATAAGAAAACCTGGAGAAAAAAATGATGAAAATAAGATTTTTAGATATGAAGTAATTAAGGCTAATCAAAAATTTAGAGGATATATAAAGGTAGAAGATAAATTTGAAGAATATATAGATGATATCAAAAATTTATTAAATAATACTTTTTATATTGGAGGGTCAAAAGGTTCAGGTTATGGTTTATGTAAAATAGATAATATAAAGGTTTTAAATGAAAATCCAGAGTATAAGTATTTTGAAAAAGTTATGGATTTAGATGAGGAATACTTTGAAGATGAAGAAAAAATATATATTTATGCTCTATCTGATATTATTTATAGAAATAAATTAGGACAATATAAAACTATTTTTGATGAGGATTTTGTAGCTAAAAATATAGGGGTAGATAAAGTAGAAGTCAATAAAGAGTGTTATGTAGATACAGAATATTGTACTTCATTTAATAACAAATGGGGATATAGACAACCTATTATATCTGCAATAAAAGCAGGAAGCATAATATCTTATGATATTAAAGAAGGAGAAATAGATTTAGATAATGTTAAAGAATTTATTGATTCTGGAATTGGGGAGCGCAAAAATGATGGATACGGTAGATTTATTATATTAAACTCTTTATCTGGAGAAATAGTAACTAAATATAAGAAAAAAGAAGAAAAATTAGAATTAGAAAAATTAGATAAAGATAAAAATAAACAAATGGAGCTTATTTTAAACAGAATTTACAATTCAAAACTTGAAAGCAAACTTCCAAATAAGGTTTTAAATATTAAAGAGGAACTTACAAGAGATAAAGAAATTAAGACAAACCAATGGGGAAAATTATATAGGCTAATGAACATTTTATTAGAAACTGACAGAAAAGAAGGAATAAAGAAAGCTGAAGATTATTTTGACCATATAAATTCAAAGCAAAGAAATAGAGATTTAGCAAATGCTTTAAGAAGAATAGAAGTAGATGGAAAAGAATTAAAAGATTTTATTATTTCTTATTTAAAGATGAGTGTAGATGAATTTAAAAGAAGTAATGAATATGAAATATCTTTAGGAGATGTTCATTCTAGCTTAACTGAAGAAGAGATATATAGATATAATGTAAGAACCTTAAAAGAATTATTTAGATTAAACTTAAGAAAATCAAAGAAAGGAGAAAAATAATTATGGCATTAGCAAATGGAAGATATTTATTAAGATATAAAGTTTTAATGACAAACAAATCTGTTATGAATATATCAGATGAAAATGATGAACCTATTGTTTTAAAAGACTTGGAAACTAGACAAGTATATATGCCAGGAACAACCTTAGCTGGAGCTTTTAGAAGCTATGTTAAAGATAATATTGATATAGATGATAAAAAATTATTTGGAGATAAAAATTTAAGTAAGTTCTTTATATATGATAGTTATGCAGATTTTGAAAAATATGAAACAAGACCTTCAGTAAAGATAGATGAACATACAGGAGCAAATGAAGGAAAAGGCAAGTTTGATAGATATTATGTAGGAGCTGGACATAATTTTAATTTGAAATTTGAAGTATATGCAGATTCAGAGGAAGATAAAGAAAGGTATAAAATGGTTGTTTATGAATTACTTTCTGCATTAGATAGTGGAGACATAATGATAGGTTCTTATAAGTCAATTGGTGCAGGAGCTATGGAAATAAAGGAAATAGCTGAAGAGGATATAGATTTAAAAAACAAAAAGCAATTATTTTCGTATTTAAAAGGGCAAGAAAAATATAAAAAAATTGAAAAAAGTACATTAAAAAAGGACAATGCAGAAAATATTGTAACCTTTGAATTAAAAGGAAACTTAAAAACTCCTATATTAATAAAAGGAAATGACTCTTTAGATTATAAAAGACCAGATGGAGAAAATATAACTAATGCTGATGGAAAATATTTTATTCCTGGAAGTTCTATAAAAGGTGTAGTAAGAAGTGAAAGCAGAAAAATTTTAAAGAGCTTAAATAAAGAATATATTGAAGAAAATATATTTGGCTCTTCTAATGATAATGTTGAAGATAAAAGTGCTTCAAAAGTAAGATTCTTTGATGCTTTTATAGAGAAAGATTTAAAGGCTATATATAATAGAATAAAAATTGATAAATTTACAGGTGGAGTTAGAAAATCTGCAATATTAAATGATGAGCCTCTTACTGGAAAAATTAATATTTTAGCAAAGTATTACTGCAAGGGTGAAGAAAAAGAAATAAATACAGCAATAGGATTAATATCAGTAATCTTTAAAAATATTGCAATTGGTGAAGTAGCCTTTGGAAGTGGTAATAGCATTGGACGTGGAAGAGTAGATGGAAAAAGGTTAGTTATTAAAAAAGGAAATGAAACCTTATATGATTATGATTTTGAAAAGAAAAAAGAAAATGTAAATAAATTAAATGTATATATTTCTGCATTAAAGGAGGCTTAGAAATGAGCGAAAATGTTAAATTTTTAGAGCTTAATAAAGAAAATTTACTTTCTTTTATTGAAGAAAAAAACATAAACTGTTTAAAAAATATAGATAACATAGAAGAATTATTAAATAAAGAGGTATTAAAAAATTTAAATTTGCTACAAGGAATAATATACAATTATGATTCAGTAAAGTTTGGAAATATAGAAGACTTAGATATTGATGTAAGTAATATAATTGAAGGAAGATTTTTTAATGAAACTTCAGAAATATCAATAAGAGTAGAAAATGATGAAGTTATAGGAAATATTGTATATGATAATGGAAATAAAGAATCATATATTGAAGGAAAGTTTTTAATATATGACAAAGATAATAAAAATACTTTTGAAGAACTTTTAGTTAAAAAATATATAAATTATGATAAAGACAATCAAGCTTATGTAGAATATATAAAACCAGCAAAATTAAAATAGAGAGGAGGTAACAAAATGAACAGAAATAGTAATTTTAATAAAAGAAATAATAATAACACAAAATCCAATTTTACTAGAAAAGATGGATATTCAGTAATAAAAGACCAAAGCTCAGCACCTTATAACTTTGTTT
>JALFQD010000004.1 GCA_022785265.1 Clostridium sp.
ACGTTATCTACCTGAGTTTATAAATAAAAAAGATTTTAAAAAGCTAACTAAAGAAATTTTAGACCTTTCAGAGGAAGGATTAAAGGAAAGAGGTTTTGGAGAAGAAAAGTATTTAAAGCCATTATATGAAAGGCTAGAAGAGGGAAAAAATCCAGCAGAGAAGTTGCTACAATTAAGAGAAGATAGAGTAAAAATAGAAGACATTATTTTAGATTATGCAAAGCTTATATAAATGATTACTATAAAGAAAAGACTATCATATACGAAAGATAATTTAAATGTTAGAGAAAAACTATTATTTTAATATTATTTCAATATGAATAGTCTTTTTTTATAAAAATTATATATTAAATGTAATTTTATAGAAAAATATACTTAGATTTTGTAATAATTTTTTTGAATAATTATAATAAAACAAATTATTTATAATAAAAATATTGATAAAATTGATAAAACAATTATAATATAATTATATGCGAAAAATAAAACAATGAATGTAATGGTATTCATTGAATGGGGGAACAAGATGAGAATGAAAAAATTATTATTAGGGTTACTAATAACAACTTCTTTAGTAGGAACAGGAATTGGAACTCAATATAAATTACCTTCAGCAAGTCAAACAATAAAAGCAGAAGCAGCTGAACAAGGTGTAACTATTTATTTCAAATGTGACTCAGGAACACCTAATATATACTACTGGAATTCAAATCCTAAAAACTTAGAAGTTGATTTTCCAGGTAAACCAATGGAACTTGATGCTTCTCAAGAAGGCGGAAATTGGTATAAGGCAACATTTTCTGATGTAACTAAAATAAATATGTTATTTAGTGTAAACGGAGTACAAACAGCAGATTTAACAAGAAAAACTGGAACTTGGTGGTATAAGAATAACAAGTGGTACAACAAGAATCCAGATGACCAAGGTGGAGGTACTACTGGAGAAGCTTTAGGTGGAGATTTAAGAGATGATTCCATATATTTTGTTATGACAGCAAGATTCTATGATGGAGATACTGGAAATAATGTTCACTGTTGGGAAGATGCAAAAGCTAAAAATCCAGATTCAGACCCAGCTTGGAGAGGTGATTTCCAAGGACTTATAGACAAGCTTGATTATATTAAAGCAATGGGATTTTCAGCAATATGGATAACTCCAGTTGTAGAAAATGCTTCTGGATATGATTACCATGGATATCATGCTCTTAATTTCATGAAAGTAGATCCAAGATTAGAATCACAAGGAGCAACATATCAAGATTTCATAAATGCTGCACATGCTAAAGGAATGAAAGTAATACAAGACGTTGTGTTAAATCATACATGTAATTTTGGAGAAACAAATTTACTTCCAATGTTTGAAAAAGATGAAAGCAATTTAGGCTCTACAGATTGTATGAAAGAAGTAACTAATTCAGGATTACCTTCAAACTATAGTTCATTAAATCCAGATCCTCAATATCAAGCAAGATTATCTCGTATGAAAGAAGATGCTAATGATACAAATAATATTTATCACCATGAAAAGTCATTACAATGGGAATCTTACTTAGAACAAACTGGTCAAATAGCAGGTGACTGTGTAGACTTAAATACAGAAAATCCAGAGGTTGCTAAGTATTTAGTAGATGCTTATACTAAATATATAAATATGGGGGTAGATGGTTTCAGAATAGATACTGTTAAACATATTTCAAGACTTACTTGGAATAAAGAATTCTTACCACAACTTCAAGCAGCAGGTGGAAAAGACTTTACAATGTTTGGAGAAGTTTGTACAAGAGTAAGAAGTGTTTGGAATAGAGATATACCAGCATTATCAGCACCTTTCTATACTTGGAAGGAAACTCAAGATTACCCTTGGGGTGATAGAGTAACAAATGAAGCAAGTACTAAACAACATTATCAAGATCACTCAAATGTAAGTAATGAACCTACATCTAACAATGCTTTCTTAAATGGAAATGACTATCATACTCCTGATAGAAGTCAATTCTCAGGAATGAATGTTATTGACTTCCCAATGCATTGGGCATTTAGAAATGCTTATGATGCATTTAGTACAGCACTTGGTGGAGACCAATATTATAATGATGCTACATGGAATGTAACTTATGTAGATTCACATGACTATGCCCCAGATGGAGCACCAGAAAATCAAAGATTTGCAGGAGATCAAGATACTTGGGCAGAAAACTTAAACTTATTGTTTACATTTAGAGGAATTCCTTGTATATACTATGGTAGTGAAATAGAATTCCAAAAAGGAAAAGTTATAGATGTTGGACCTAATGCACCATTAAGTGAAACAGGAAGAGCTTATTTTGGAGACAATATAGAAGGTTCAGTTGATGTAACAGATTTTGCACAATACTCAAATGCAACAGGAACAATGGCAGAAACATTAAATCATCCATTAGCTAAGCATATTCAAAGACTTAACTTAATAAGAAGACAAGTTCCTGCTTTAAGAAAAGGTCAATATTCAACTGAAGGCGTTTCAGGTGGCGGAATGGCATTTAAGAGACGTTATACAGGTGATGGAGAAGATAGCTTTGTATGTGTTTCAATAAGTGGTTCTGCAACATTTACAGGAATACCAGCTGGAACTTATACAGAAGTTATTACAGGAAAAACTGTTCAATGTAATGGAACATTAACAACAGATTCTGTTGGAAAAGGAAATATGAGAATTTATGTTCTTAATGGACCAGGTAAGATTGGGGAAGATGGAGCATATTTAAAGTAATATAATATTTAAATAGACTATTTTAGGTAATTTCACTTAAAATAGTCTTTTCTTATACTATCAGGAAATTATATATTTTGAAAACTGTGTATAACTTGCTAAGTTAATAATAAAGCTTAATAAAAGAAACAAGTTTAAGAATTTCCTTTCATTTGGTTAGAAAGTATTAATTATTACTTTGCGTTGACTTGGAGCCTGTCGACGGAAAGTAATAATTAATACTTTATTTATATAAAAATTTTTTGAATTGGTAAATTTACTTGTATTTTCTGTATTAGAATGATAAACTTTTAAATAAAGAGTAAAAATAAGTCTTTAATAAACTAATAAAAACATAATATATTTTTTCGGAGGTAATAATTGTGAAAAAATTATCATTAGATTTAAGCAAAACAGCATCTTTTGTTAATGAACATGAGATAGCTTATATGGAAGAAATGGTAAAGGCAGCTCATGAAAAGTTACATAATGGTACTGGAGCTGGAAATGACTTTTTAGGATGGAT
>JALFQD010000011.1 GCA_022785265.1 Clostridium sp.
TATTTTTCGATTATCATAAGGCATATACATAAGATTTTTTCTTATAATTTGATACTCTAAATCTGTCTTATATAATTCTTCATCTTCTTTAAATAGATTTATTGTTTCAAATTTCATGCTTTCATCTTTTATTACCTCATAACATCCATCTTTTTCAATATCTAATTTAATTTTATTCTCTATAGTTTCAAAGTTTATAAACTTCAATTTGTTCTTGCAATCATAAGATATTTTGTCATTAAAATTTAAAAATACTATATTTCCATTGTTATTGTTAAATGGATATATATACCCTTTTTCCAAAGTTCCCATCAATAGATTTATATCTCTTTTATATACTGGAAATACTAGATTACCACAATCATTACATCTTTCAATATTTGAAGTATAGTATTTGCCACATTTACAACATCTTTTTACTTCATTTTCTCTTTCTAGGAAAAATAAGTGTATTCTAAAATCTAGTATAGGATTGTTTGGGTATTTTTCGTTTAGATTAACTACTTTATTTAATAAATCTTTTAGCTCTTTCTTGCTTACATTTAGATTTTTTTCTTTTAAGATATCTATTATTTCATCAAAAGTTTTACTTCCATCATAAAGAATTTCCTTTAGTATTTTTATTACTGGATTATTTAACATATCTAAATATTCTTTGTCTTTAATATTCATAAATAAGGGTTCTTTTTTACTAAAGGTTGGTTGAATATATTCATACTCTTTTTCTTTAACGTCAAACATATTTTGAATAAATTCATCTATTCCTTTTTTTCCTGTAATATAGCCACCTGTTTTTTCCCCTTCACTATTTCTATCTAAAGTAGCACTACATCCAATTTGTACTATATTATTATTTGAAGAAAATCTATAACGAAGTCTATGAAGTAAATATTTAATATTTAAAGCCTTATTTCCATTGTATACATGAATTTCATCTAAAACTATATATTTAAAAACATTATTAACATCATCAAATAAATTATCATATTTTTTATTTGTAAGCATTCTTTCAAGCATTACATAATTAGTCACTAAAATATCTGGAGGATTTTCAATAATATCTTCTCTTGTAATAACATTTGAAGAAGATTTAACATCTTTTCTAAAAGGCACATCACCATTTATAATTCCATAAGTAATATGAGTATTTTTCGCAGCATCTTCGATTCTTCTAAGTTGATCAGTTGCTAAAGCATTCATTGGATATATTATTATTGATTTTACCCCTTTTTCTGATTTTTTATTCAAACAATAATTAAAAATTGGTATAAGAAAGGATTCTGTTTTTCCACTTCCTGTTCCTGTTGAAATTATAGTACATTTTTCATTTAAAATTGATTGAATTGCTCTTTCTTGATGAGCATACAAAGAGCCATGAAAATTTAATACATTAGGCAAGTTAGAATCTAATTTATTTTCAATGCAAAACTCTTCAAAATTTTTTCCACTTTCATATTTCTTATTTATGGAAAGTATAATATTTTCATCATTTTTCAATGCTTCTATTATGTTATTTAAACCATTTTCTAATTTTTCATCTAGTTTATCTTCTGAATCATAATTATTTCTTATTAATCTTTCTAAATTTTCATTATATGTATTAATTAATTCAAAACAAACTTCAATTTTATTCATTCAATCACTTTCTTTCCAATATTATATAATTATAGTTAGTATTTTTCTTTGCAATATAACAATCATTTCCTACAAAAATATATTCTTTCATTTTTTCTGGCATACTTACATTAAGTCTATAAATAGCATAGCCACTTTCTAAAACATTCATATATTCACTTGTTGATTCTTTTAAATAATTAATTACTTCTTTTACATTGTTATATTGTAAATCAATGATAATAAAATAAGCTCCTGATTTCATTATCTTAAATTTTTCCATTAATGTTTCTTTAAATTTTTTTGTATCTTTCATATGATTTATACAATTTTGCATAACTATAATGTCACTTTGGAATTCTCTTTTCTTACAAGTAACCCACCTATTACATACATTGCTACAATTCTCCATAAAATTACATCCATATATATTATTAACTTTAACGCGCAAATTTTTTAAAGTTGTTAGCAATATTTCAGTTACTCTTCTCTGATTTTCCCATTCACCTTCATAGTCATGTAAATTGCATATGATTTTTTTATTTGTTAAATGTTGATTTAATGATTTTAAACATCCATATACTTCAGGACCAGGACCTGCTGCTAAAAAACTAATATTAATAGTAGTTGTTGATAAGTTTTTAATTCTTTCGCTAATATATTTGTTCATCAAAGTATATATAGGACCTATATAATTAGGATAATAACACAACATATAAGCTTTACGAATTTCACTTTCGTCATAATGTGTGATTGGGACATTACTATGATAACTTTTTCTAAGATTGGCTATATTTTTTTTTATATTTTCTGCTTTGTCCTTAGTTAATTCATCACAATCAAAACCATAAGTTTCTTTAAAAATTAATTTATAAATATTTTCTTCTTCCATATAAAATTACACATAAAAGAGTTGTTGTATAAAAAATTTCCAATATTACATTAATTTTTATATATAATATTGTCTTTTAATACAACAACTCCTTATCCTTTCTTAATATTTTTATAACTAATTTATTTTTTTAATCTATTATTAATCTTTGTCCAATGCCTCTTTATTTGATTTCTAATAGTATTTTTTAAAACTTTACTTTCATTAAATATTTTTTCTGCTTTATAGGCATAAGTTAAGAAGTTTCCATATTTTTTATAAAGATTTGGTTGACTTCCTAAATGTGTATAGCTTCTATATAGTGCCTTTTTTCCAGCATTAAAGCTTCTTTTATTTTGAAATGTTTTTATTCTTTTAATTTTTTTATATGCCCTACAATAATACTTGAAAAGACTTTTTTCACGTATTCTTACATATTCTCCATCATAACTAAATCCTAAATAATTAATTGACTTTTCTTTGCCATTTAAGTCGATAATTTTTCCATTATAATAAAAATATTCGCTAGTTTTTTCCTCATTTAATTTTAAATTTGGTATTTTGTCTTTAGCTTTAAAAACAAAATCTCTAATTTCTAAATATTTAGTTGAATCTTTGCTCATTGGAATAACAATTATTATATCATCACTATATCTTCTATAAATGCCTTTATTTTTATTTACATAATCCTTTAAAATTTTATCAAATTCTATCATATATACATTTGCATAAATAGAACTTATAGATGCTCCTTGAGGCACTCCGTAATCATTTTCATTAGTTTTTAAATATATCTTCTTAAATGCTTTAAATTCTTTAGTATCAAAATATTTGTTTAATTGACACATATCTTTAGAGGATATATCATTAAATTGTTTAATATCTTTTGAATTAATATAAGAAAACTTTGTAATATTTTTATATACAGCATATTCTCCATCACTTAATGGTTGTCCTAAATTTACTTTTCTAATTTGCTCTTTTAAATACTTATGGTCTAGTCCATCAAAGAAATCAGAAAAATCTCCTACAAATACATATGCACTTTCGCAATTAACAATAAATTCAAAAACTTCCTTTGCATAATGAATATTACATTTATCATTTTTGCAATTTCTATAGGCTATTGATACTTCATCAAAGCCATTCTTTTTAATATAGTCATTATATTTATTATTTAATATTTCTCCATAGTATTTATAAATAGCTTTATCAATATAAGAAGAAGAATATAACTCACGAATTTTTGTTGTTGCTTCCTTTTCTTTTTCATTAATCTTTTGATATTTCTTATATTTAATTTGAAAATGAATAAATGGATAAAAACTATGACTTTTTACCCACTTTTCATCTTTTATTTTTATATATTCTTCATTATTTTTTTCTTTATCCATAT
>JALFQD010000006.1 GCA_022785265.1 Clostridium sp.
AGCTTTTTTAAATCTTTATCATTATTATGAACATGACCAAAAAGGTGATATGAGTCTCTAAAATATCCCTGCCATTCCTCTATAGGATAATGAAACAACACTACTTTTCTTCCATTATCATCAATAACAAGATAATCTTGAATTGTTTCAAAATTGTTTTTAAATTCTTCATAATCCAAAAAATTTCTATCATGGTTTCCTATAATAAGATGTTTTTTTCCATTTAAGTTGTTTAAAATATTATTAACTTCATTTAATTTGGCTCTATAAGCAATATCCCCTAGTATATAAACGGTATCATAAGAAGTCACTTTATCATTCCAATTTTTTATTATTCTCTTATTCATTTCTTCAATTGAAGAAAATGGTCTATTGCTCATGCTTATAACCTTTTTATGAAAAAAATGCATATCAGAAATGTAAAATATCTTTCCCATAAAATTTCTCCTTTATATTAAATTATAAAAATTATTCTTTATTGTATATTTCTTATAAAAATCATAAATTTCAGATTTACTTAAAGAAGTATATTCTTATTATATATTAGTTATTTTAAAAAGTAAATATACTTATTTGATTATATATATTTTTATTTATAAATATATATAAATATTTTTATATTATATTATTTTTAAAAATGAAAATGAGTAAATCTTACCATAATAAAATATCCATAAACATAATTAAGTTGCTATTTTTTACTGACATAATTTTATCGCAATTAACTATATTTATGGATTATGTTGATTTGAAAATTATTTACTTTTTAATTCTTATATATTTTAAAATTAATATTATAAATATTTAATAGTAACTTTTATGCTAATTTAATAGGTAATTCTTTTCCTCCAAGAACATGGAAATGCATATGGTGAACTGTCTGTCCTCCATCTTTTCCTGTGTTAGTTAATACTCTATATCCACTTTCATCTATTCCTAATTCTTTTACTATCTTATTTATTACCATAAAAATATGTGCTACTATATCTACATTTTCTTCATTTATAGCATTTACACTTTCAATATGTTCTTTTGGAATAACTAACACATGTACAGGTGCCTCTGGATTAATATCATGAAATGCTAATACCTTATCATCCTCATAAACTTTATTACTTGGAATTTCTCCTTTTATTATTTTACAAAAAATACAATCTTCCATCTTTTTATCCTCCTATATAATCTTTCCTTCTGCAAAGTCTTTATGAGCTTTTTCTATCCTACATTCTATTATATCACCAGATTTTATATTTTCAGGCTTTTCTAACTCAACTTTTATATAATTTTCTGTATATCCTTCAAAAATATTTTCTTTTCCTTTTACTTGTTGTTCTAAAAGAACTTTAACATTTTTGTTTATATATTTTTCAATAAATCCTTGTTCATTTATATCATTTAATGCTATAAGAGCTTTACTTCTTTCTTCTTTTACTTTCCCGTCAATTTGACCTTTCATTTCTGCTGCTCTTGTGCCTTTTCTTGGACTATATTTGAAAATGTGAGTTTTTGTAAGCTTAATTCTCTTTAAAAATTCATATGTTTCATTAAATTCTTCTTCTGTTTCTCCTGGAAATCCTACAATTACATCAGTTGATATTGAAACATCTTTTATATTTTCTCTTAATACATTAACTATATGTTCATATTCTTCAGCTGTGTATCTTCTGTTCATTCTCTTTAAAACAGTATTACAACCACTTTGAAGAGATAAATGGAAGTGTGGACATAATTTTTTAAAGCCCTTTATCTTTTCTATAACTTCATTTGTAAAGAAAGCTGGCTCTATTGAACCTATTCTTACTCTTTCTATTCCATCAATTTTTTCTATATCTTCAATTAAATCAATTAATGTTATGTTACCCTCTAAATCTAATCCATAAGATGCTGTATGTATTCCTGATAAAATGACTTCTTTAAAGCCGTGAGATGCTAATTTTTTAATTTCATCTATAACCTTTCTAGGTTCTTTTGAACATACTGACCCTCTTGCATATGGAATTGCACAATAAGTACAAAATCTATTACATCCATCTTGAATTTTTAAAAATGCTCTTGTTTTATCTTGATACTCTTCTATATTAAGGTCTTCAAATTTTTTATTTTTAAGAACACCTTCAACATGAACTTGAATTTTTTGCTCATCTCTTGCTTTGTTTACATAGTAAACTACATCTCCCTTATTTCTAGTACCTAATACAACATCTACTCCCTCTATTGCAGATACTTCTTTAGGTGCCATTTGAGAATAACATCCTACAACAGCTATAATAGCATTATTATTTAATCTTCTTGCTTTACTTATAATCTGTCTTGATTTTTTGTCTCCCATATTTGTTACTGTACAAGTATTTATAACATAAACATCAGCAATCTCAGAAAAATCCACTACTTCATAACCTTCTCTTATAAATTTTTCTGCCATTGCTTCTGATTCATACTGATTAACTCTGCATCCTAATGTGGAAAATGCAACTTTCATTAAATATTTCCTCCTAAATCGCCAAACTCATATTGCAGTAATGAGGCTGCAACAAAGCCAGGTGTTTATGTTCTTAAAATTCTATTTCCTAAAGTTATTATATAAGCTCCCATTTCTTTTAAAGCTTCTATTTCACTTTCTTCAAATCCACCTTCTGGTCCAACCATTATACCTATATTTTTAATATTATCTATCTTATTGTCTTCCTTAAGAGCTTTTAAAACACCCTTAAGGCCAAAATTTTCCGCATTTTCATATGGTACTAAAAATAAGTCCATTTCTTCTACTTTTTTAAGTACTTCTTTAAATTCTATTGGCTCTAAAACTTTTGGTATTATGCTTCTTTTGCTTTGCTTTGCTGCTTCTAATACTATTCTGTTAAGTCTATCAAGCTTTTTAAAATCTCCCTTTAACTTAACATCAACTCTTTCTGTTATAACAGGAATAAATTCTAAAACTCCTAATTCTGTTCCTTTTTGAACTATTAAATCCATCTTCTGAGCCTTTGGAAGACCTTGAAATAAATAGATATTTACATTGCTTTCATTATTAATATCTAATTCTTCAATTATATTTACTAAAACCTCTGTTTTTGAAATACTAGAAATTTCACATAAATATTCTTTTCCATCACAATTATTTAAAACTATCTTTTCTCCTTCGTTTAATCTTAAAACCTTGTAAATATGCTTAACATCATCACCTAATATCTTGCCTTCTATCTCATTAATATTTTCCTTTTGGGTGAAAAATTTATGCATTGAAAACTCTCCTTAATTTACTTTAACTTTGCAATTATGCAGTTCCATTCACCATCTTTATTTATTTTTTCAACTTCAAATCCACATTCTTTTAGTTTATCTGTAACCATATCAACTCTATCATGAATTATTCCTGAAGTTATAAAATATCCACCTGGTTTAATTACTCTGCTTACATCTTCTGTTAATATGCATATAACCTCAGCTATGATGTTAGCGACCACAATATCTGCTTTTCCATCAATAACCTCTATAAGATTTCCTTCTAAAATTTCTATATTATCTAAGTTATTAAAAGCAACATTTTCTTTTGCAGATTCTACTGCTACTGGGTCTAAATCTACTCCTATTGCTTTTTTTGCTCCAAGCTTTGCAGCTGCTATTGCTAATATTCCTGAACCACATCCTACATCAAATACTACACTATCTTTTTTAGTAAACTTTTCTAAAGCTTGAATACACATTCTTGTAGTTTCATGTTCTCCTGTTCCAAATGCCATTCCAGGGTCAAGCTCTAAAACTAGCTCTCCTTCTTTTGCTTCATATTCTTCCCATATTGGCTTTACAACTATCTTTTCTCCGACCTTAGTTGGCTTATAATATTTTTTCCAATTGTTAGCCCAATCCTCTTCATGCATAATTTCAGATTCTACAGTTCCTTCACCAACATCTATTCCAAGTTCTCTAATTTCTTGTACCTTTTCTTTAACATATTTAACTATCTCTTCTATGTTATCTTCATCTGAAAAATATCCCTTAACCAAAGCAAACTTTCCTTTATGCTCTAATACATTTATATCTGCAAAGTCCCATGTTAATGGTCCTTGTTCTCTTCCTAATATATCTTGAGGGTCTTCTATTGCTACTCCCTTACAATCTAACCCATAAAATATTCCTGAAATAGGCTCAAGAGCCTCACTTTTAGTAATAACTCTAACCTCTATCCATGTTCCTTCCAAAAAAATCATTCCTTTCTTCTCTATTTGCTATATAAATTCTACCTTTTTACTTTTAATAATGTCAAGAAATTGTCAAAAAATTATATTATTTCTTTTCCAAAAGGCATTAAAGATAATTTAGCTAACTTTAAAGACTGTACAGCAAATGGTATTCCAACTATTGTTATACATAAAAGTAATGCACTAATTAAATTTGCTATACATAATTCTAATCCTCCAAAAATTATCCATAATATATTTAACAAAAAACTTGTAGTACCTAAACCTTTTGTAACAATTTCTTTTCCAAATGGTGCAAATTGAAGTTTTGCAATTTTAAAACATTGTAAGCCTATTGGTATTCCTATAATTGTTAAGCACCATAATAATCCTGTAAAAATCCATCCTAACGAATTAAAGAGACCTCCAAATATAATCCATATAACATTACCTAAACAACTCATTCTTATTCTCCCATTTTATTTCAGATATAATTTCTATACCTTCTTTTTCCAAAAGATATGCTGTAATTCCTTTTCCTTTAATTTTATTTCCAGTAAAACTTCCATCATAAACAAAGTTACTTCCACAAGAAGGGCTACCTTCTTTAAGTATAGCTTTCTTTATATTAGCTTCTTTTGCAATTTTTAATGTTTCTTCTGCTCCCTTTAAAAATTCCTTTGTAACGTCTGTTCCTTCTTTGCTTATAACTTTTCCTTCCTTAAACTCTATAATTTTTTCAGCACTTCCTAATATTTCTGATGGAATTCTAGGAGTTTTTAGCCCTCCAAGTTGTTCTGGGCAAACTAAAAGGGCTTCTCCTTTTCTTAGAAGTTCAAGACATTTTTCATTTAAGTTATTTAACCCATTATATTTACAATTTACACCACAAAGACATGCACTTATTAAATACATAACTTCACCTGCTTTATTTATAATTACATTATCTTCACAAAAAATTTTTATTTTAATTCTACCACAGTTACTCCATCTCCACCTTCTCCATAAGCTCCAAGCCTATAAGATTTTACATGAGGATGTCTTTTTAGCATATCTGTTATTGCTTTTCTAAGAATTCCTGTACCTTTTCCGTGAACTACAGTCACTTCTCCTAAATTAGCTAAATAAGCTTCATCTAAATATTTATCTGTTCTATAACATGCTTCTTCTGCATCAAGTCCTCTAAGGTCTATTCTACTTTCTACTGATTTTAAATTAAGCTTAACCTCTCTTTTCTTTTTAGCTTTAGCGTTTTCTTTTGTTCCTTCAGTTACTCTAAGGTCTTTAAGCTTAACATTTATTTTCATAATACCAGCTTCAACTTGAACTTCCCCTTTATTATCTGGCATACTTACTATTACTACCTTTTGATTTAATGAAGGTAAAAAAGCTTCCATTCCTAAAGTTACCTTTGAAATTGCTTTTCCTGTATTCTCTCTTTCTTTTATTAAAGCTTTTTCTTTATCTTCTAAAGAATCTTTAAGCTTCTTTCTTTCCTCTTCAAGTCTTTTTCTTCCACCTTCAGCTATTCCAAGCTTTTCAAGTTCTCTCATAGCCTTTAAAATTTCGTCAGCTTCATCCTTTGCCTCAGAAACAATTTTTTTAGCCTCAATTCTTGCCTCATTGTAAGCTTTGTCTCTTGTTACTTCAAGACGTTTTAATTTTTCTTCATATAAAGCTTTAGATTTTTCTACTTCTTTTTTCAAGATTTCAGCTTCTCTTGCATCTCTGCTTGCTCTTATGCTCTGCTCTTGAAGGTCTCTTATTAAATCTTCAAACTGTAAATTGTCTTTAGATATATTTTCTTTAGCTTTATCTATAATATCATTAGATAATCCAAGCCTTCTGCTTATTTCAAAAGCATTAGATTTTCCAGGCACTCCTATTAAAAGTCTATAAGTTGGTTTTAATGTTTCTACATCAAATTCAACTGAAGCATTTTCAACTCCAGCAGTTCTTAAAGCATAGCCCTTTAATTCACTATAATGGGTTGTAGCAATTATTTTTGTTCCTCTTTCTCTTAATGTTTCTATAATTGCAATTGCAAGGGCAGCTCCTTCTGTTGGGTCTGTTCCTGCACCTAATTCATCAAATAAAACTAAAGAATCTTTATCTGCTTTCTCCATTATTGAAACTATGTTAGTCATATGAGAAGAAAATGTTGAAAGACTTTGCTCTATGCTTTGTTCGTCTCCAATATCTGCAAAAACCTCTTTATAAAAGCTTACTTTAGAACCCTCCTTAGCACATATTAAAAGTCCACTCATTGCCATAATATGAGTTAATCCAACTGTTTTTATTGTTACAGTTTTACCACCTGTATTAGGTCCTGTAACCATTATTACATTGAAGTTTTTTCCTAAATAAATATCTGAAGGTACAACCTTTAGAGGATCTATTAAAGGGTGTTTTACTTCAATTAAATCAAAAGAACCATCATCAGTTACAATAGGCATTATTCCATTTATTGATGAAGCATATTTTCCTTTTGCAAAAATAAAATCTATTTCTCTTAAAATTTTCATATTGCTATTTAAAACTTCAATATTATCTTTAACCTTAACAGAAAGAACCCATATAATTCTTTCTATTTCAGCTTGTTCTTTAAGTTTTAATTCTTTTATTTCATTATTAAGATTTACAAGGCTCATAGGCTCTATAAAAAGAGTTGCCCCAGTTGAGCTTTGGTCGTGAACAAGCCCTGGAACTGCCCCCTTATATTCAGCCTTAACAGGAAGAACATATCTATCTCCTCTCATTGTATAAATAGCATCTTGAAGATATTTAGCATTACTTCTAACAATACTATTAATCTTTTCCCTAATAGAAGAATTTTTTTCCTTTAAGCTTCTTCTTATGTTATATAAAGTTCCACTTGCCTTATCTGCAACTTCCTCTTCTGAAACTATTGACCTTTCTATTTCAAGTTGAAGATTTTTTATTGGAGTTAAAATATAAGCTAAATCCTCAAGCTTTGGAAAACTTTCTTCCTCATCTCTTCTAGCTAAGTATTCCTTCATTCTTTCTGTACATCTAAGCATATTGCCAACATAAAGAAGCTGAGCTAAAGAAAGTGCTCCCCCTTTTCCTGCTCTTTCTAAAGCTTCTTTAATATCATAAAGCCCCTCAAAAGGAGGATTTCCCTTTTTTATTAAAATATCATAAGCTTCTTTAGTTGTTTCTAAAGCATTTTTTACTTCATATATAGATTCATAAGGTGATAATTCTCTTACCTTTTCCTTACCACCAGATGTAACTGCATATTTTTCTAATTTTTCTCTTATTTTATAAAATTCTAAAATCCTTAACGATTTTTCATTCATTTTATTCTACACCTCTTCTATAATGCCCCTTAGTAAATTTTTTTCCTTCTACTCTTTTGTATTTTCTTATCTCTTTTAATATTTCCATAACTTCATTTTCATCTTCATCTTTAAAATCAACTCTAAAACTATTTATTCCAATGCTTTTTAAATCCTCAATTTCATCAATAAGATTTAAAGGAAGTGAATTTAATATATGACTTCTACAATACTTATCTGTCATAACCTTAAAGCCTTCATTCATTCTATCTATAAGAGTAAAGCTATCTTTCATACAAGCTCCATTACATTCTTTATCTTTACACTTTCCTCCAAAGCTACTTCCTATAGGACAATATTCACTTACCATGAGTTCTGTCTTTCCATATATTCCACATAAAGCTCCACTTTTATCATTAATTTCCTTTATTTCTTTCCTATTAATTTCAAGACTTAAAGAAACATTATTTAAATCTTTTCTATAAAATTCTAATGCTTTTGAGTTAAATATATTAAGTTTATAATCTCCAATTAAATAAAGCTTATCTTTAAATATATTAATAATTCCTGCATTAGATGTTATAACTCCTTTTATGTACTTTGAAGCTTCTTCTATTTCTTTAACTATAAAATCAAACTCTTGTTTTATTATCTCTGGAGTTAAAATATATAAATTTAAATCTTTATATTCTTCTAAATCCTTTAAAGATATTTTATCATTATTTTTTAAAGATAAATCAACACCAATATCTTTAATACCTTCCTCTGCTAAAACTTTTAATTGTTTTTTAGTACAACAAGTATATAATATAGAAATTTCTTTATTTTCTTTTAGATTGATATTTTTTTCTAAGTGTTCTTTTATGTCTCTTCTTCTTCTATATTTTGAAGGTACATCCTTTAAAATTTTCTCAAAAAGCTCTCTTCTTAAATTATTAAGAGAAGCTATGCTTATAAAACCATCTTCAAAAGTTAAAAACTCTATATCTTCAAATTTGTATGGATACTCTCCTGATTTTTTTAAAGCATTAACTATTCTTTCTTTATCTAAAGGCTTATTTGAAGCTACCTCTATTATATTTCCTTCTATCTCATAATTTTCTCCCATAAAAGAAGTTTTAAGCTTTATATTTGAATTAACTTTAAACTCAACCTGTCCCTTTAAATATATTTTTTTCATATAAGGTTTTATGCTATCTTCTAATCTTAAAAAAAGCGCCTTACTAGAAGTTCTATATAATATTTCACCTTTTTTATATTCCCTAGGAAATAATGTTACTCGTTCTCCTGCTTCTGCCTTTTTTACCTCTTGTTTGTTTTTTAATATCTTGCTTAATGTAAAGCCTTTATCCTTAAATCTTATTCCATCACCAATAGATAAGCTTTCCTTTAATATAATTTCTCCATTATCTAATACTTTACCTATTTCTATACCTGTATTTTTAGGAAACTTATAACTCATCATATCTCTTCCTATGTTCTTTTTTAAATACGCAGTAGAAAAGCCCTCTCTATTAAATAATTGAAGTAATACCTTTTTTCCTTCTTGAACATTAAAGTTTTTATTATAGTACTCTTTATCTATTGCTTCTCTATAATTTTCAACAACTCCAGCCACATATTCTGGTCTTTTCATTCTTCCTTCAATCTTTAAAGAATATGCTCCTGAGTCTATAATATCTTTAATATTTTCTATTGTACATATATCTTTAGGACTTAAAAGATATGCCTTTTTTTCTCCCATGTTATTAGATTTTAATGTATATTCCATTCTACATGGCTGAGCACATCTTCCCCTATTTCCACTTCTTCCACCTATCATAGAACTCATAAGACATTGACCTGAATAACATACACATAAAGCTCCATGAATAAACATTTCTGTTTCAATATTTAAATTTTTTGAAATATGTTTTATCTCTTCTAATGAAAGTTCTCTAGATAAAACTATTCTTGTAAAGCCTTTTTCTTTAAAATAAATAGCTCCTTCTCCATTATGTATTGTAACCTGTGTTGAGGCATGTATTTCAAAATCACTATATTTTTCTTGTATAAGATTAACTAAACCTAAATCTTGAACAATAAGAGCATCAACACCTATTTCATATAAATACCCTACATATTTAATAGCTTCATTAAGCTCTTTTTCCTTAATTAAGGTATTCATTGTCACATATATTTTAACACCATAACTGTGACAGTAATCTACAGCTTTTTTCATGGTTTCATTATCAAAATTTGATGCATAAGCTCTTGCCGAAAACTTACTTCCTCCTAAATAAACTGCATCTGCACCATTATTTATAGCAGCATAAAGGCTTTCTATACTTCCAGCTGGTGCTAATAATTCTACTTTTCTCATTTTTATATCTCCTAAAATTTATCTTTAAGTAAGTAGCTTTTTTCTTAGTAAGATTATAAAGCTATTATTTACTTAAATTATATACAAATATTATATTAGAATAAATAAGAGGCCTAATTAAGCCTCTAAATTTATTATTTCATTAAAGGATTTTTGGACTTTTTCAATTTAGCCAACTCAATTTGAGTATCTACCAATTTATTTTCAAGCTCCATAATTTTATATTTTGCATTTCTTAATTCTTGATTAGAATCTTTTCCATTATCAATAACCTTATTTTTTAAATCTATCTTTTTTATAAGTTCTTCTTTTTCTAGATTTACTTCACATATTTTTTCTTCTAGACTTTCTTTTACTTTATTTATTTTATATATTTCTTTATTTAATTTTACTTCTTCATCTTTTAATGTGTTAATCTCTTTTGTTAGAACTTCTTCCTTTTCCTTTGATTCTTTGAACTTAGATTCTACTATTTCTTTACTTGAAACTAATTCTTCTAACTCATTTTTAATGTTTTTTTCTTTTTTTTCAGCTATTTTAATCTCATTTTTTAAATTATCATTTTGAGTTTTAATTTCATTAATTTCTTGATTTAATTCTTCAATCTTTCTTAAATTGTTTAAATTTTTATCTTTTTCATTTGTTACTTCTTTATATAGTGAAGCTTTTAAAGTGCTTACACTATCTAAATCTAATTTTAGCTTTTCACTTAGCTTTTTAGCTTCTAAATTTTTATCTTTTAATATTTCTATTTCTTTTAAATATTTATTTATATTTTCTTTTGAAGTTGAAATTTCTTTTGCTAAACCTTCATTTACATTTTTAGCTTGATTTAATTCTATTTTTATTTTATCACTTGTTTTCTTTATTTCTTTATTTTCTTTTACAATTCTTTCATTTTCTTTTGTTAATTCATTATATTGTTTTTCTCTAGCTTCAATTTCTTTTGTTAAACTAGACTTTATTACATTTGCTTCATTTACTTCAGACTTATTTCTATCATGAAGTTTCCTTAACTCTTCATTCTCTTTAAATGTTTTTTCATATGTTTTTGTTAATTCATTATTCTTTTCTATTAATTTATTATTCTCATCTTTCAAAAAATTTATTCTTTCTACAAACTCTTTTCTAATTTCTTCTCTTTTATCATTATAACCTTCTTTTTCAGATAATAAAGCTTCACATTTTTCTCTAAGTTTTTTTACTTCTTCTTCAAATTTTTGACATCTTTCTTCTAAAATTTTATTTCTATTTGAAAGTTCATCAGCTTCAGAATCTGTTCTGTATAACTCATCTGCAATATTAATAGCTGCAAGAACGCTTGCATCCACAGAACTTAATACTCCATTATTAGCCTTTATTTGCCTAATCTTTCCATCAACAAAATCTGAAACATCTTTTAAATATTGTTCATTATCACTTCCTTTTAAATTATACTCTCTTCCATTTATCTTAACTGTAACCTTTATCATATAGCTTACACCTCACATTTACTTACATAATATAATTATATTGAAAGTAGTATTATAAAACAACTTCTGTTTGTAACCAAGAATAATCTTTCACTTTTATTACTATAAATTAAAATTGTTATAATTTTGTATTAAATTGAAAGATGTTTTTTTATTTGTAAAATTGTAATATGAGTCTTTATTATATTCCATAGCATTTTTATAAGGATACTTTAAGATTGTATTTTGATGATAATAATTAAAATTAATAGGAACGTTTATCTCATATTCTGAAGCCTTTAAATATGAGTCTGCAATAAAACCCTTTTGATTGTTTCCCTTATTATCTAATCTTATTTCTGCCAAATCTTTATATAAGTCACTTTCAGAATCAAATTTTTCTTTAATACTTGAACTATTATAGATTTTTCCTTCTTTTTCATATGTATTTTTTGAAAGAATTTCATAATTAATTTTACTTTTTGAACTAGTATTATTTGTAGGATAAATACTTGAAGTTATTGGTACTAATAATCCTTTACTTGCTGGAATTGAAATTTCTAATAAATCCACATTTTTATGTTTAGGCATATCTATCCATTGATAATATACAAATATACGATATATTTTCCCTAAGTTAGCTACTCCTGTTTTAAGTAAAAGACTTCCTCCATCTACTTCTCTTATTAATTCATTTCCAATATTTACACTTTTTATATCTTTATATTTTAATATTTCTTCTTCTGTAAAACAATTAATTATATCACTATCAAAGCCTTTTTCTATCATTTCATTCTTTATAGATATTACTTTTTCATTCTTTATTTCTTCTTTTTCATACGAAATAACCTTAGGATTGTATGAAACATATAAACATCCTAAAATTGCTACTATTATTATAACAGAATATATTTTTGCTATATTCTCTAAAGATATTTTTATTTTATTTTCACTTATTTTATAATCACAACCATTAATAACTTTTCCAGCTTTAATAATAGTTTTTATTATAAGTATATAAAAAATAATTTCAAATATCAAAGGTAAAAATATAATTTGGGGAATATAAATTTCTGTAAACATAAGTATTATATTTATTAAATATAATATAATACACCAATCCATTTTGATTTTATTTTCCTTAAGGTTACACTTTTTAAAAGTTTTTTCTATTCCCTCACATATATTTATTAATATAATACTATTAAATAACATTGAAATTATTACTTTAATAATTATTACTTTTTTATCATTAAAATTATATCTTGAGGCATAATATAATAAATTAAAAGTTACCAAAAAGATTTTTACAAAAGCAATGTTACATGCTATTTTAAAATTTATATTTTCTTCTTTTAACTTATATAATCCTAAACATAAAAACATTGCACCTAAATACATCATTATATATGACAATATAGAAAAATTAAAATTAAAAAATGTAAATATAAGTCCTAAAGAAATATATCTCATAGCATTTTCCCATAGATTAATTTTATTTATAACCTTATCATTTTTAGAATATAATTCATACACACATGATTTCCCCTTTACTAAATTTCTATAATATATTTTACACTATAAACATTTAAATTTCTTAAAAATATAAAAAAGTTTTAATTATTATTTTGCTTTTTCCGTCGACAAGCTCCAAGTCAACGCAAAATAATAATTAAAACTTTCTAACTGAATGAAAGGAAATTCTTAAACTTGTTTCTTTTATTAAGCTTTATTATTAACTTAGCAAGTTATCCACAGTTTTCAAAATATATAATTTCCTGATAGTATAAAAAAA
>JALFQD010000096.1 GCA_022785265.1 Clostridium sp.
GTTCTTCTTCTTTTGAATCATCTTCTTTTATTGATAGTGTATCTTCTTTATTAATTGATATATTTTCATTTATATCACTTGAAGTTCCATTTATCTCTTTATATAAATTTTCTATGTTTTCATCTTTATAAGGATTATCAATTTTTACTGTACTTGCTGGCTCTGTTAAAGCCGTAAACATTGCAAAACCAAATACAAGCCCAATTGCTGCTAATACTGAAAGAATATTTTTTGCTATTACATTTCGTGAATATTTTTTATCATTTGAAATTCTTTGTCCAGAAATTCTATTCATATGTTCTATGATTTCAGTGCAATCTTTTTTTCCAAAAATTCCATCAAGTATTATGTTTATCTTATCTCCATTTTTGAATCCAATTTCAAGGCATCTATATATGCTAAATAATATAGCAATTATCAAAGTACATAGTGCTTTTATCCCAAATGAATAAATACATACTAAAGTTGCACATACTGCAAAAATCATCAAAAATATTGAAAGACGCTTAGTATTAGTTACATATAGCACATCATCTATATTAAATTTATACTCTTGATTGTATTCTCTAAGATATTTTTCATTTTCTTTCTTTATTGTTATATCTGTTTCATTAAAGGTTATTATAGTTTTATATTTAGTTCCTTTATTATACTTTTGAGCAGATATTTCAAATTCATGATTTCCATACATGCATCTATTATCTTCATTTTGAGATTCATCTTTTTCTTTATTTTCTTCTACTCTCTCATTATTAGAACTATATTTTTTTAAATCTATTTTTGCTTGATTAATATTTTCATCTTTTGATGGGATATCTTGTTGTGGCTTATTATTTTCTCTTATTATTTTTTTTCCACAGCTTGGACAGAAATTTGAATCATCATCTATTTTTTTTCCACAGTTACTGCAATACATAATATCACCTCTATTGATAACCATTAAATATTATTGTTAATATATCAAAATTATATTTTGTATCAATCTTTTTTCCATTGACATAAACAGAATCTATTGGATACATATCCCCTTTTATTTTAAATTTAACATCAATTTCTATTGTTTCATCATTATATTCAGTACGTCCATTAACAGTTACATATTTTTCTCCCTGGTCACTAGAATATTTCCAATTAGTATAATAAAAGAAATCATTAAATACCTCTTCAACTGTGTATTTTTCACTTAATGATTTTAAATAACAATTTTTAACTTTAAACGTCTCAATATCAATAAATATGCCTTTTATAAACATAACTATTATTGTTGCAATACATAAAGTTTTAACAGTTTTAATTAAATATATTTTTAATATACTTGCTCTATCATCTACATTAGAATGATATCCATTTAATGATTTTTCAATATGAGCTTTTATCATTTTTCTATCTAATAAAGAAAAATATTCTCTGTGAATCCTTTCAGCATTGCTGAAATCATTTACAAATATTTTTGTTCCTTCTGAATAAACAATATAAGTAGAAATTCTTCCTTCTAAAGCTGGCCAGCCATTATATCCTTTTCTTATTCTCTTTAATAAGGGATATGAAAAGTTTCTGTTTTGAAGCTCTTCATACAAGGAATTTTTATCAAATTCTCTTCCTATTTCTATTCCTTCTTCTACATCTTTTTTGTTTTTGTGTATTGAAATTAGGGGATACACACAAAGTATAAAAAATATTGCAAGTATTAGTATAACCATAAATATCACTCCTTTATACATTTTATGTATTAATATATACATCAAGTTAATTTATATTTTAATTATATGTTATTTTGTGTCACATTCTGTAATTTTCATTTCAAATAAAAAAAGCATAGTGAATATATTATTGACTTTACAATTGTTAGTAACATAACAAATAATATGATTTTCTCAAAAATAAAAAGAGTCCCCATCTTGGAACTCCTTTCATAATTGTTATTTTTCAATTACTGAAAAAATTTTTCATATGAATAATTAAAACTTTATAACATCCTCATTTATTTTATTTATTTCTTCTTCATATTTTTCTGCTTCTTTTTCATCTCCAATTTTTCTATATATATAACTTAAATCTTTATATAATCCAATTAATTCATCTAAATCCTCCTCTTCACTTCCTTTGCATAACTCAAGTTGTTCTAGGTAGCATCTTTTTGCATTTTCATACTCTTTAATATATTTATATAAGTCTGCAAGTAAATTTAGTCTGCTTATATAATATTTTGTTGAAGTTTTGTATTCATCTTCATTTAAATTTTCTTTTATCATTTTTATTGCTTTTTCATAACAATAAATTTCATTTTTATAGTCATCAATTAAGTTATAGTTTTCTCCTGCTTCTATATAAGCTTCTATTTTTTCTGCTAT
>JALFQD010000182.1 GCA_022785265.1 Clostridium sp.
ACCTGCACTCATTTTTGAAGGGATGACTATAGTTATATCACCACTTATTTCTCTTATGAAAGACCAAGTAGATAACTTAATATCACTAGGAATAGAGGCAAGTTTTATAAATTCTACTTTAGATAAAAATGAACTTGAAGAGGCTTTATATAAAGTAAAAAATAATAAATGCAAAATTCTTTATATAGCCCCAGAAAGACTTGACTCTATAGAATTTTTAAATATAGTCTCAGATTTAAATATATCTCAAGTTGCTATTGATGAAGCACATTGTGTTTCAAGTTGGGGACATGATTTTAGAATAAGTTATAGAAAAATAGCATTTTTTATAAATTCTTTAAATACAAAACCAATAGTTACAGCTTTTACAGCAACTGCTTCAAGTGAAGTTAGAGAAGATATTATAAAGCTTTTAAAATTAAAAAATCCTAAGGTATTTGTTACAGGATTTGATAGAAAAAATTTAGAAATCACAGTTGTTAAAGGAAAAAACAAGACATTATTTTTAAAAGAATACTTAAAGAAAAATAAAGATTCTTCAGGAATAATATATTGTGCAACTAGAAAGGAAACAGATAAAATTTACAATGATTTATTAAAGGATGGTTATAAGGTTTTAGAATATCATGCAGGATTAAGTGATGAAGTTAGAAAGAGAAATCAAGAAGAGTTTATAAATGATAAAGTAAATATAATGGTCGCTACAAATGCCTTTGGTATGGGAATTGATAAACCTAACATAAGATATGTAATTCATAATAATATGCCTCAAAATATAGAAGGTTATTATCAAGAAATAGGAAGAGCAGGGCGTGATGGTGAAAAAAGTGAATGTATATTATTGTTTTCGCCATCAGATATACATCTTCAAAAGTACTTGATAGATATAAGTATTGAAAGTGAAGAAAGAAAGGCTGTAGCATATAGCAAACTTCAAGATATGACTTCGTTTGTTTATAGCAGTGGTTGTTATAGAAAATTTATTTTAAACTATTTTGGAGAAGAAGTTAAAGAAGATTGTAATAATTGTAGCAATTGTTTAGCAGAAGGAGAAATAATTGATAAAACTATAGATGCCCAAAAGGTATTATGTTGCATAAAGAGAATGAACAGAGGGTATGGTATAGGAATGCTTGTTAATGTATTGAGAGGTTCTAAGGATAAAAAAGTTGTTGGATTTGGTTTTGATAAGTTAAGCACTTATGGAATAATGAAGGATTATTCTAAAGAGGGATTGACCACTTTTATTAATACTTTGATTTCTCATGGCTTTATAAGTCAAGAGGAAGGAACCTATCCAATTTTAAAACTTAATAATCGTTCTGTGAAAGTTATTAAAGGGCAAGAAAAGGTTGAACTTAAAGAAATTGTGGTTAAGGAAAATAAATATGAGGTTAATGAATTATTTAATATTCTTAGAAATTTAAGAATGGAGATATCAAGAGAAGAAAATGTACCTCCATATATAGTATTTGGTGATAATACATTAAAGGAAATGAGTAACACTTATCCAATAAATAAAGAAAAATTCCTTATGATAAATGGAGTAGGACAGATTAAATATGAAAAGTATGGAGAAAGATTTTTAGAGGTTATAAGAAATTATGTTAAGGAAAAAGGAGAAGTTAAGAAGGAATTTTTTAATGTAAACACAGATAATAAGCTTTATAGTGAACTTAGAAATCTTAGAAAAAAATTTGCTGAAAGAGAAGAAGTATATGAATATAGCACAATATCTATGAACACTTTAAAAGAGATAAGTGGAAGATATCCAAAAACATTAGAAGAGCTTAAAGATATAAGTGGAATAGGACCTAAAAAGTGTGAAAAATATTCAGAAGAAATTCTAGAGCTTGTTAATAAATATATTAAAGAGAATAATATTAATACTAAATTTAAATATAAAGAAAGAAGTAAAGTAATAATAGATGGAGAAACTAGAAGTAATAATGAAATATGTATAGATGAAATTAAAAAAGGAACATCTTTAAAAGAGATAAGTAAAAATATAGAATTATCCATATCTACTTTATTAGGCTATGTAACAGATTATATAAAAGAAACAGGAGAAACTAATTTTAACTTAGGACTTGATGAATTTATAAAGCCTTTAGAAGAAGAAAGAATAATAAGTGCTTGCAATAAAGTAGGAATAGAAAAGGTATCTTTAATAAAAAAAGAACTTCCAAGAGAAATAAGCTATGATAGCATAAGAGCAGTTATACTTAAAAACTACTATAAAATAAATTAGATATATAATTAAAGACTATCATATGGTGTGAATTATCACTTTGTTTAGTAAGGCAGAAAAGTAAAGTAATAATTCATACTTTTTTATTGACAATTTCCGAGTGTTTTGCTATGATATGAACTGTGATATAAATCATAGTATTTTACTCAACATTAAGGAGTGAATAATAAATGAAGTTATCTACAAGGGGACGTTATGGAGTAAAAGCCATGGTTGATTTAGCAATAAACTATGGAGAAGAACCGGTATCAATAAAAAGTATTTCTGTAAGACAAAATATTTCAGAAAGCTATTTAGAACAATTATTTTCTCCATTAAGAAAAGCAAATCTCATAACAAGTATAAGAGGGGCTCAAGGTGGATATGTTTTAAGTAGAGAGCCTAAAGATATTACTGTGGCAGATATTATGAAGGTTGTAGAAGGACCAATAGAAGTATCAGAATGCATTGAAAATAATGATTGTGATAATAGTGATTGTTGTGCTACAAGACTTCTATGGGAAAAACTTAAAAAAAGTATAGATGAAGTTATGGAATCTATAACACTACAGGACATTGTTGATGACAATAAAAGAATAAAAGCAGAAAATGAAAAGTTAAAGCTAAAATTATAGAGGTGAATATTAATGAAAACAGTATATATGGATTATTCAGCTACTACTTATGTTAAACCAGAAGTTTTAGAAGAAATGCTTCCTTACTTTACTGAAAAGTTTGGAAATCCATCATCTTTTTATGAAATTTCAAGAGTAACAAGCAGAGCAGTTACAGAAGGAAGAGATAAGGTTGCTAAAGCTTTAAATTGTGAACCAAGTGAAGTTTACTTTACAGGTGGTGGTTCAGAATCAGATAACTGGGCACTTAAAGGAATAGCATCAGCTTATAAAAATAAAGGAAATCATATAATAACAACTAAAATAGAACATCATGCTATACTTCATACATGTGAATATTTAGAGAAAAATGGTTATGAAGTTACTTATCTTGATGTTGATGAAGAAGGATTTATTGATTTAGAGCAATTAAAAAATGCAATTACAGATAAAACAATTTTAGTTTCTGTAATGTTTATAAATAATGAAATAGGAACTATTGAACCAATAAAAGAAATAGGAAAGATATGCCATGAAAGAGGAGTATTATTCCATACAGATGCTGTTCAAGCAGTAGGACATGTTCCAATAGATGTTAAGGAGTTAAATATAGACTTATTATCTTTAGCTGGTCATAAAATATATGGACCTAAAGGAATAGGAGCTCTTTACATAAGAAAAGGTGTTAGAATACACAACTTAATTCATGGAGGTGGACAAGAAAGAGGAAGAAGAGCTGGTACAGAAAATATTGCTGGAATAGTAGGATTAGGAAAGGCAATAGAGCTTGCTACTTCAAATATAGAAGAAGAATCTAAGAGATTATCAAAACTTAGAGATAGACTTATAGAAGGATTGTTAAAGATACCTCACACAAGACTTAATGGACCTAAAGATGGTTCTAAGAGGTCACCAGGAAATGTTAATGTATGTTTTAGATTTATAGAAGGAGAATCTATACTTCTTTCACTAGATTTTGAAGGAATATGTGCTTCAAGTGGAAGTGCTTGTACATCAGGTTCATTAGACCCATCTCATGTACTTTTAGCTATAGGACTTCCTCATGAAATAGCTCATGGTTCTTTAAGATTAAGCTTAGGAGCAGGTTCAACAGATGAAGATGTTGATTACATATTAGAAAAACTTCCACCAATTATAGAAAGATTAAGAAATATGTCTCCATTATGGGAAGACTATTTAAAGAAAGGAGAAAATTAAATTATGATATATTCAGAAAAAGTTATGGATCATTTTAAAAATCCAAGAAATGTAGGAGAAATTGAGGATGCTAATGGAATAGGAGAAGTTGGTAATGCTAAGTGTGGAGATATAATGAAAATATATCTTAAAATAGAAGACAATATAGTAAAAGATGCTAAGTTTAAAACATTTGGATGTGGTTCTGCAATAGCATCATCTTCAATGGCAACTGAACTTATAAAAGGGCATACTGTAGAAGAAGCTTGGGAATTAACAAATAAAGCAGTTGCAGAAGCATTAGATGGACTTCCACCAGTAAAGATGCACTGTTCAGTTTTAGCAGAAGAAGCTATTCACAAGGCTATAAATGATTATAGAAAAAACATGGGTCTTGAAGAATGGGATATGGTAGAACATGGTGATGATTTACATGATCATGTTCATGGAGAAGAATAAAATATGAGTGAAAAGAAGCCAAAAGTTGTAGTTGGTATGAGTGGCGGAGTTGATAGCTCCGTTGCTGCATATCTTTTAAAGGAACAAGGGTATGATGTTATAGGGGTTACAATGAGAATGGCACCTAATAATCCTGACTTTGAAGAAGTTGAAGGAGGGTGTTGTGGACTTTCTGCTGTTGAGGATGCAAGAAGAGTTTGTGACAGACTTGAAATTCCTTTTTATGTGTTAAACTTTAAAGAATTATTTAAAGAAAAAGTTATAGACTACTTTGTAGATTCATATATGCAAGGAAAAACTCCAAATCCTTGTATTGCGTGTAACAAATATTTAAAGTTTGATGCTCTTTTAAGAAAAGCAAGAGGTATTGGTGCTGAATATGTTGCTACAGGACATTATGCAAAGATTGAAAAAAGAGATGGAAGATATCTTTTAATTCGTTCTGATGATGACAAAAAAGATCAAACCTATGCATTATATAATTTTACTCAAGACCAACTTGCACATACTTTAATGCCTTGTGGAAAATACACAAAAGATAAAATAAGAGAAATAGCAAAAGAAATAGGTTTAGCTGTTCATAACAAAAAAGATAGTGAAGAAATTTGCTTTATACCAGATAATGACCATGGAAGATTTATTAAAGAAGAAATGCCAGGTAAGGTTAAGCCGGGAAATTTTGTTGATAAAGAAGGCAATATATTAGGAAGACATAAGGGTATTGTTTACTATACAATAGGTCAAAGAAAAGGCTTAGGTTTATCTCTTGGAACACCAGTTTTTGTTACAGGAATAAATACTAAGAAAAATGAAGTAATTGTAGGACCTGAAAGTGATATATTCCAAACAGATTTATTAGCAAGAGATGTTAATTTCATTCCTTTTGATAAACTAGAAAAAGAAATTAAAGTAACAGCAAAAGTAAGATATGCAGGAAAACCTGCAGAAGCTACTCTTTATCCAGAACCTTATGGAAAGGTGAGGGTATCATTTAAAGAAAAGCAAAGAGCAATAACTCGTGGCCAATCAGTTGTATTTTATGATGGAAATATAGTTGTTGGTGGAGGAATAATAGAAAAAATTTTATAAATGCAAGCCATGTTTAAGAAGCATGGCTTGTTTTAATTTAAACATCTAATTTGATGCATTCTTCTTGGCTTCTAACAACTTATGTTCTATTTCTTTATCAGGCCAATAGCCCCATGATTCTACAATCTTGCCATCCACAACCTTAAAGTTTTCCAATGCTTCAAAGTTAATACGTTTTCCAGTAGCAGGTATTCCCATACAAGTTCCAGTATGAATACCATTATAAAGAATTCTAGTTGCAATCATATCATTCTCAGAAAATAAATCAAGCACCTCAATTTTCAAGTCAGAGAACTGCCCCTCCACAATTTTCAAAATATTTACCGCATCTGCATTGCTTCTTGCCCCAGCAGGACTGTGGTCAATGTAATTCTCTGAAACATACTCCATAACAAAATCGTAATTCTTATTTTCATATCCTTCTTTAAAAAATTTATACACAATATCTTTTTCTGTCATTTAATTCTCTCCTTTAATTTTCAAAATTCAATGTTCTTTTCATTTTTATCTTTAAATAAAGTTTAAAATTAGACCTTGTGAAATCAAGTTGACTGCTATAATATCCTTATTTGTTCTAATGTTAATTACGAATTCGTTTTCATTTCGTGCATAGCAATCTGTATAGGCGTACCTATGAATGATTTCTTCCAAATTCATATTTAATTACCTCCAATTGTATTATATCATGCCATATGTTATAATTCTAACATTATATCCTTCGATTTTAACACAATCCTACTATCATAAAAAGCTACCTTATGTGGTTTTTCAGGACAAATGCATGAATGTAATGTTAATGTAATATTTTTCGTGTGTTGATGTAATATTTTGGGGCTATAGTAAAGATATTAAAAGGAAACTAATCAATCACCAAAAAAAGGAGGATAAATTATGAAGTTTATGAAAGATAAGGAATTAGTAGAAAAGTATGAAGGAGCAAGTGCAATCTATGCTTTGCAGAGGATTAAAAAGTTAAGTAAAAAAGAGAAGGCATTTGACTGGGCTGTTGCACTACTAACCCCATTTCCAGGAATTTTAGAGGAAGCTGATGCTTTGGCAGACTTGGGAGCATATTTCTTGGTTAAAAAAGAAAATGAAGATATTCTTGTTCGTGTTCAAGGAGAAAATGTTGCAGAAGAAATCATAACTGGTAAAATGGAGAAGAAGTCAGATAAGATTTTTGTTTATGATGGTAATCAGTATGCTGCATATAAGGAGCTTATTTCAGGTAAAGTATCATTTGTTCTAAATATGCCTAGTAATTTATTCTAATGGAGAGGATTATATGGAAAAGAAATATAATGTTTTGATTGCAGATGATGAGAAGGAAATTATATCCCTTCTCCGTCTTTTTTTAGAAAAGGAAGATATCAATGTTTATGAAGCTTATGATGGTGAGATGGCGTATATGCTTATACAGCATTACAAAATTGACCTAGCTATCTTAGATATTATGATGCCTAGGATAGATGGTTTTGAACTGATTACGAAAATACGGAAGGATTATGACATCCCAATAATGATTATTTCTGCTAAAGTTGATTTGAATGATAAGGTTTATGGTTTAAAGCTTGGAGCAGATGATTATATCACCAAGCCTTTTGAACCTGTTGAGGTAGTTGCTAGGGTGAAGGCACAGCTAAGAAGAAATAATAAGGAAAATGAAATGATGTCTAATACTCTTTCAGAAAATAATGAACGAACTATAACATGTAAGGAAATGGTTTTGAATCTTGACAGATGTCAGTTAACAATAGCTAATAAGATTTTGGAACTTACAAAAATTGAACTGAATCTTATGGAGATGTTTATGGAAAGTCCTGGAAGAGTATATACAAAGGATCAAATTTTTGAGCGAGGATGGGAAGACACTTTTGTAGATGATAATACGATTCGTGTGACAATTAGTCGTCTTAGAGATAAAATAGGTACAGACTGTATCAAAACTATAAGAGGGCTAGGTTATCGTTTAGAGATTAGGTAGATTATATATTGGAAAAAAGAATATGAATAAATTAAGAAAAAAGATAGTATATTATTATTTAGTTATTACAGCAATCCTTCTTATTGCTGAATGG
>JALFQD010000191.1 GCA_022785265.1 Clostridium sp.
CTTCTTCTGTACTTGTTTCAATGTTGGTTGCTACTTTTTTTCTGTTTAATATAGAAGGTACAATACACCCTAATGCTACAAACAAGATAATTATTATAACAACTATTATTTTTCTGTTTTTCTTTATTTTCTCTAACATAACTCTTCCTCTTTCATATTATTATGTTAATTTACTTTATTATTTGGGGTATTAGCTGTACTTGTTGTTTTATTAGTAGAATTATTTTTATTATTGCTAGTACTATTATCTTTATTATTGTTAGTATTGTTTTTATTTGTTGTACTTGTTGCTGTACTGGTTGATGGTTTATTTATTTTATTTTTTTCTTCTTCTTTACGTTTTTCTTCTGCTATTATGCTATTTAGCTTTTTATTAAAATAATCCTTTAAATTTTTATATTCTGAATAATATTCATTATAAACTGATGGTCTCTTAACAGCTTCTATCTTTTCACTACACTTTTCTAATAAAGACATTAATTCATTTTCTTGTGTTGACTTAATAAGATTATATGAAGATAACTCATATAAAGCAAGCTTTGCTTTTTTCTCTCTTGCTTCCTCTTCTTTATCAGATAAGCCATATTCTATTCTATAAGCATTTTCTTTTATTCTTTCTGATTGTTCATTAACTTCTTTATTTTTTCTTTCTTGCTCTTTTCCCTTTCTTGCTAAAAGAACCTTATTTTCACCATTATCTAGATTATTTTTTAATTGTCCGTTCTCTTCATATATAGATTCTGGTTTTTGAAATTCCTTATCTTCTAATCCTTTATGTAAATAGGTCATAATATTTTTCCATATATTCTTTGAAGCTGACATATTTGTATATAAAGGCTCTGGAGTATCTGTTCCATTCCATACTACAGTAGTATAATATGGAGTATATCCAGTCATCCATAAATCTTTATATTCATCTGTTGAACCAGTTTTTCCAGCTTGATTTACAAAATTATCAATTCCACTTCCATAAGCAGTTGCATATTCTTTAGTAAGAACTCCCTTTAAACAATCTGTGGTTAAGTAACATGCTCCTGCATCATAAATTTTCTTCTGTGAAAATGTATTGTCATAAATTTCTTTATCTACTCCTACTTTAGTTATCTTCAAGACATTAGTAGGTTCTATAAACATTCCATTACGAGCTAATGTAGAGAATCCTGCTGCCATTTCCACTGTAGTAGTTCCTTTTGACCATCCTCCAACAGCAAGTATTGGTGAATTATCATCTGGAGTAAAATATTTAAATTCCATATTTGTTAAATATTTTTTGCACTTATCAACACCTAAACCTTCCATTAATCTATAAGGAATTGTATTTACAGAAGTTTCTAACGCATATCTTAAAGAAATATTTCCATAATACCCATCAAACCAGTTACTAGGTCCATTTTCTATTTCTTCATCCATATACATTTCTTCAGGGTAATGACCATTTTCAAATGCAGGTGTATAAGAAATTAAGGGTTTTATTGCTGAACCTGGTTGTCTTGCAGATAACAAAGCTCTATTATAGGTGTTTCCTTCTTGTGTTCTTCCCCCTATTATTGCAACTACTGTTCCATTACTATTATCTATTACTGTAGCTGCTGCCTGTCTTTTATAAATACCTTTTTCTTCATCAATCTCTGTTTCTCCTTGTAGTTCATTATCAATATACCATTGTAATTGATTTTGAAGTTCTGGATTTATAGAAGTATTTATTTCGTATCCCCCAGTTAATAATTCATCTCTACAAGTATTATATAATTCATTATATTTTTCAAAATAATTTACTCTTTCCTCTTCAGTAGAAAATATATATTTAAACTGAAAGCCTTTCATTTTCATTAAAATTTTTGTTGACTCATTTATTGCTAAGTCCAAAGCATAATCTGTTACTGTATTATCAAAATAAACTTCTTTTGTATTTAATGTTATTTCTTGATTTAATGCTTCATTAAGCTCTTCTTGACTTATAAAGCCTAATTCAAACATTTTATTTAATATAAGATTTCTTCTTTCCAATGTATTTTCCATCTTATTAATTGGGTCATATACAGTTGGATTATTAGGAACACCAACTAAAAATGCTATTTCTGAAAGGGTTAACTCATTTGTATTTTTTTGAAAGAAATAATCTGCTGCACTTTCAATTCCATAACAACCATATCCAAAATAATTGTTATTTACATAAAATTCTAATATTTGATCTTTTGTATAAATTTTTTCTATTTCTTGTGCTATAACCATTTCCTCTAGTTTTCTCCACATATTTTTATCTAGAGTTAAAAAAGTATACTTACATAACTGTTGAGTTATAGTAGAGCCTCCTTGAACTACCTCTCCTTTGCTGGTTAAATATTTTACTCCAGCTCTTAACATACCTTTATAATCTATTCCTTTATGCTCATAAAATCTTTCATCCTCTATGGCAATACTTGCTTTAAAAACTAGTGGATTTATTTCATCATAAGATTTATATATAGCATTATTAGTTTTAAATTCCTTAAGCAAAATTCCATCTTTATCATAAATTTTTGTACTATGTCTTCCATTAAAAGTATTCTCATCTATTGATTCTACCTTTTTATAACCTTCTTTTATACAATCACTTATTTCATTTTTATTCTTTTTATAAAATTTAAATCCTAAGAAAAGTGCTGCAACTATAGAAATAATTATTATAATAAATATTACAAGAAATAAATTTCTAACAATATGTCTTTTTTTATGTTTTTTATCATGCTTTAGTTTTCTTTCTTTACTCATGTTTTAAGACTTTCCTTTCTCACTTCTTTAGTTATTACATAGAAATTGAAGTAATACTCTGATTTATTCTTGAAAAATATACTTTAAATTCTTTTACATTACTTCCATTTACAAAAGAAACAGTAAATATGCTTTTTGCTAAAGCGTCTTTATCCTCTAAATAAACTTTAGTTATGTAATAATTTTTAAATGTTCCTCTTCCTGCTAAAAACAAATTCTTTAATACTTCACTATCTTTATTCTCAAAATTTAAATTTTCTATTAAAGAAGTTAATTCTAGCTGACTTTCTTCATCCTCAATGTTTTCATATAACTCTTCATTATACATATTTCCTAAAAAATTTGAAAATACCTTTCTAAAGTTATCAACTTCATTATTATTAAGTATAGAATCATCAGCACTTAAAGCTTTTGTAGTATTATCAACAACTTCTCCTTGTGATATTATTTCAGAATTTGATATTCTACATTCATCATCTATATTTAGCTTTATTCTATCAACAATAAAGCTTTTTGAATCATTTAAATATGCAATTTCAATAACTACATACCTTTCATCTACATTTCCTTCAAATTCTATTATTTCTGTCTGCTTATAAAGCTGATTTTCTTTAGAATAAATGTTATCTGCTATTTTTTTTAGGTCGTTATTTTTATTTTCTAGAAGATTTTTATAATATTCATCTGTAAAAAAATCTTTTGTATTTTCAAAATACCTTTCTAAATCATAATAATTTTCATAATAATATTCTTTGCCATATATTAAATCAAATAAGCCATTTACATTTTGGGTTAACTTATTTAATTCTTCTAAGTTTATACAATTAGTTACTTCTTCTAACTCTATATCCTTTTCTTCAGTTTCTCCTTCTAATACAAACTTTTCAAATGGAATAGTAGGTAATTTAGTTAAATCAACATTACATCCTAAAAACATACATGAATATATTCCTAAAACTCCTATAGCTAATATCTTTTTTTTCATGAGAATATTTTCCCTCCAAATACCTTTAAATTATATCAATATTTTAGTTTTTTATAAAAATTATTGTTCTATTTCATTATTCTCATTGTTATCATTATCTATATTTTCATTAAACTGATTGTCGTTGTTATTTTCATTATTATCTTCATCATCTTTATTTTCACTATCATATTCATTTTTTGTATTTAAATTTTCATTGTTATTAGCAGTTCCTGTGCTAATATTATTATTGTTTTCTGTATTTTTATTATTGCTATTGTTACCATTATTATTGTCTGTTGTTGTATTATTATTTGTATTTTTTATTTCTGTTTTAATAATATACCCTTCATTTTCTCCTTCAACTTCAAAATATTTTGAAATTACTGATACTGGTATCAAATGTCCGCCATCATATTCTGTTATTTTTTGACATATAGGGAACTCAAATTCTTCTCCGGTAGTCTCATCTTTAATTTTTTTTGTTTGTATAGGAATTAAATCTCCATCCAAAAAAGCACTTCCTTTTTCTGGATATATCGACAAAATAGATTCATTAAAAAATATATCTACAGATGATTCATTTTCTATAACTTTTCCTTTTAATGCTCTTATAAGATCCTCTATATTTACAGATTTTACTCCATTATCATCTATATATGGAATAGTTGTTGTTATTACATCAGCCTTAATAACCGTTGCTGATAAAGAAGCAAGAGCAAAAATCAATCCTATTTTTATTAAATTTGTTTTTTTATTCTTCATAATTTTCTTCATTCCTTATTTGTCAAAAATTCTCTTAAAATATAATGAATAATCATTTTATATATAACACTATTATAGAAATTTTGTCAATAGTTTTTGTAATAATTATACATAAATGTATATTATTTTCTAAGATTTTTTATTGATATATAAAAACTTTTTCTATTATAATTATTATAAAAAATTAAATTTAATATATTATTATTTTGTGCTATATTCTAGCTTCAAGTTAGTACAAAATAATATAAAAATATAGGAGATATAAAATGAATATAAATAAAAAAGCTATTTTAGTTGTAAGTTTTGGTACTATACATAAAGAAACTCGTCAAAAAACTATAAATTCTATAGAAGAAGAAATTAAAAAAGCTTATCCTAATTATTCTATATATAAAGCATTTACAAGCAAGATAATAATAAAAAAACTTATTGAAACTGATAACTTAAAAATTAATACTATAGATGAAGCTCTAAAAAAGATTATAAATGATAATATTAAAGAACTTATTATTCAGCCAACCCATATAATTAATGGAATAGAGAATAATCTTATGATTGAAACTATTTTAAACTATAAAGATAAATTTGAAAGAATAAAAATAGGAGACCCTTTATTAACTTCTACTAAAGATTATAATAAATTAATAGACATAATAATAAAAAAATTTTCTTATTTAAAAGAAGATGAAACCTTAATTTGTATTGGACATGGTTCTAAAAATTGTGTTAATTCTAGTTATGAAACACTTAATTATATGTTTAAAGAAAAAGGATTTAAAAATATCTTTGTTGTAACTATTAGAGGTTGCTTTAATCTTTCTAATATTATTTTAGAACTTAAAAATCTTAATCCAAAAAAAGTAACCCTAATGCCATTAATGTTTGTCTCTGGAAACCATGTACTAAAAGACATAATTGGTGATAATAAAGATTCATGGAAATCAATTTTAGAAAATAACGGCTTTAAAGTTGAATACTCCTTAAAAAGTCTTGGAGAATATAAAGAAATAAGAAAAATATATATTGAACATATAAAAGAAGCAAAACTTCTTTTTAAAAAATAAGTAAGCAAATACAAAGAAACTTTTGCTTACCTATTTTTAGATGATTTTCTTTCTTCATAATATATCTCTTTATTTATCAAACCAATTTTTTAAAAATAAACAAATTAAATATAATGATAAAAACAGTAAAAAGAGATTAACTCTCACTTAATCACACACTTCCTCTCACTTTTGCTTTTATTATAAAAAATGTATTTATATGAAACTTACTTTTATAAAATCTTAGATTACTTATTTTATGAAGGTGCGACTTGGAGCTTGTCGACCGGAGCAACCGAATAACATAAGTAATCTAAGATTTTTGAATCAAGCCCAATTACAAAACATTTGTACTATATAGCTTTCTTTATCCACTTTCCACTAAGGTATCTATAAACATAAAATATGGTTCTTGCCACCCAATCTATTGTCATAGCGACCCACACTCCAAATACACCAAGTCCTAAGTTTTTTCCTATTACATAACTTAAAGCAATTCTGCATGTCCACATTGATATTATTCCTACTATCATTGGAAATTGTGCATCTCCTGCTGCTCTAAATGTATTTGAAATTGTAAATGCTAAAGGCCAGATAAGCATAGAGCATACTCCATGATAAAGTATAATATTTCTAGCTGTTTCTGATGTTTCTGAAGTTAAATTATAAAGTTTAAGTATAAAAGGAAGTAAGATAAATATTATTATGTTTGTACCCCATAATGCTATATAACATATTTTCATAAGTTTTTTTGTGAAAAATTTTGCTTGTTCAATTTCTCCTGCCCCAATGCACCTTGAAACAACTGTTACCATAGCAAATCCAATAGCTATTCCAGGTAAGATTTCAAAATTACAAAGATTGCTTGATACTGCATTTGCTGCAATTGCCGAAGTTCCAAAAGAAGCAACCAAACTTAAGACCAAGATTTTTCCAAGCTGAAACATACTATTTTCAAGACCACTAGGAATACCAATATGTAATATCTTTTTTATTAAATGTTTATTGAATTTAAATTTAAGAGTTTTGTCAATATGTATTAGTAAACTTTTCTTCGTTATTAAATATACTATAACAAAAGCTGCTATCATACGAGATACTAATGTTGGAATTGCTACCCCTGAGGTTCCAAATTTAAAACCAAAAATCAATATTGCATTTCCAACTACATTTATAACATTCATTAAACAGGATATAAGCATTGGTATTTTAGAATTCATTTGTGCTCTAAATATAGCTGCTCCCCCATTATATACTGCTAAAAATGGTATAGACGCTGAACATATCATTAAATATGTATTTGCATGAGTATAAACTTCCTTTGTAATATCTCCAAAAACTACAGTTAAAATAAATTCTTTTCCAATATACACAAGTGACATAATTCCAATAGCTGAAAAAAACATAAGCCATATAAGCTGAGTTGCAGACTCTCTTGCTTTTTTAATGTCTTTTCTCCCCATATATTGCCCAATAACAACAGCACCTCCAGTTGCTAGTGCTGCAAATATATTAATTAACAATATATAAACATTATCCATTAAAGATACTCCAGAAACTGCTTCTTCTCCAACACTTGCTATCATTATTGAATCTGACATTCCAACAATAACCTCTAATAGTTGTTCTAAGACAAGAGGTATTATAAGTTTATATAAATCTTTTGAAGTAAATAAATATTTAGTTTTTTCTTTCATCCTTTGTACCATCTCCCTTTAGTATTATACTTCAAAAAAATTTAAATTTTCTATATACAAATAAATTTTTAGTCATTAAACTTGAGTTCTTTTTTAAGTCCATCTTTACCTATAATAGTATTTTTAAATTCCTCAAAAGCATTGTTAAAATAATCTTCTGGGTTTTCAATAGCAGTACTAAAATGTGTTAAAAGAAGCTCTTTAACATTTGATTTTCTAGCTAATATAGCAGCCTCTCTAAAGGTCATATGCTTATTTTTAACTGCCTTTTCCCTATCTTCATCCTTTCCATAAGTTCCTTCACACACAAGTAAATCACTATTTTCTACAAAAGTTACTATATCTTCAATAGGTCTTGTATCTGTTATATAAGATAAAACTATTCCCTTTCTCTCTTCACCTAAAACCATTTCCTTTTTATATACTTTTCCTTCAAATTCTATTATATCTTTCTCCTTTTGAAGTTTTCCCCAAAGATTTCTAGGAACATTATTTAAAGTAGCTTTCTCTACTGAAAACATAGGATTTCTCTTAAAATCAAATTTATATCCAATACAAGGAGCAGAATGTTCAAGCTCCATAGTAGTTATAACAAAATCATTTTTCTTAAACTCTTTAGGATTTTCTATTATATTTAATTCATAAGGAAGATAAGGATTTACAATATTTAAACCCTCTACTACCTTCTTTATTCCCACAGGTCCAATAATAGTAACAGGTTCTTCTCTTCCACTATTACCCATAGTAGCTAACAAACCAGAAAGACCTATAATATGGTCACCATGACAATGAGTTATACATATAATATCTACTCCTTTAAAGCCACTATTATACATTTTCATAGCAACCTGAGTACCCTCTCCACAATCAACTAATATCATCTTTCCATTAACCTTAATAACCATAGATGCCAAAAACCTCTTAGGCATAGGCATTCCCCCACCAGTCCCAAGAAAAACCAAATCCACCATAAAAATCACCACCTAAAAAAATACCTAACTTTATAAAGCTTAACTTATTTCAAAAATATTAGTTCTCTTATATTAAAAGGAAGCCCGACTCGCTTTGCTCGCTGGATAAGTTCGAATAACAAAATATAAAATTTTGATTCTCACTTATCGACAAGCTCCAAGTCATGCCTTCATAAAATAAGAGAACTAATATTTTAATAAACAAAATTCTTTATATAAGCTTAAAATAAAAAACATCAATATACAATATTCTACTAAAATATTATTATGCTCTATAATAAATATTATTATACACAAAAAAGCCACTTATTTTTAGCCTATACCCTCTAAAAACAGTAGCCACACTATATAATCTCTGCCTTTTTTTCTTAGTCTATGTCACAACAAATAATTGATAAATGAGATTTTTTGTAGGAGATCTTAAAACTCCCCATAAACTGAAAGTTTTTATTTCTTATCTTTGTATGCATATTCAAAATTAATTGGTGGAGCTGTTATTGATAAATATATAAATTCATCATCACCGTCATTTAACAAACCATGAATATCATTATCAGCAAACCTGACTACATCACCAGCATTAAACTCTTTTTCCATATCATCTGCAAGTAATAATTTTCCCTTACCTTTTGTTGCATACCATATTTGCTCCGAAGCCTTATGTGTATGTCTTATTTGACATGCTCCAACTTCTAAATGAACTTCAGTAATTGTAACTCTTTCGCTTGTTGAATTCTCTGGATTTAATAATTGTCTTGAAACAACTCCTGGATTTGATAATTCTACTATACTATCTTTACTAATAAACTCCATTATTATTCCTCCACTAAATTCTAATTTTATGCGACCAACAGAATTGCTGGTCTCTTTGATAAATCTCTACATTTGATACTTTTTAATGTAGCCAACACAAAGGTTAAGAAGATAAATATGGTGCAAATCACCAATATTTGTGGTTTTGGAAACAGACCTACCATTCCTATTTACTATACAATTTGCAAAACTTAATTTATTTAGGAGTTGCTTTCCTATTTTACGAAACAACGACTTGGAGCCCAAAGGGCGGAGCAGCGTAGTAAAGATAGGAAAACAACTCCTATGCCTAAATTAAAACCCTTTGCCTATACTTTTATTTTTGCAAAATTTAATTTATTCAGGAGTACTTTTCATATTTTGCGAAACAGCGACTTGGAGCCTGCCGACGGAGCAGTTGAGTAAATATATGAAAAGTACTCCTGTGCTAAATTAAAGATTTTGCTATTATGCTTGTATTTTTGCAAGAACAGCCTTTGTCATTTCTTCTGTTCCTACTAGTTTCATTCCTTCGCTCATTATATCTCCAGTTCTATATCCATCTTCTAATACAGATACAACTGCCTTTTCTATTAAATCAGCTTCATCATCTAATCTAAAGCTATATCTAAGCATCATTCCACCAGAAAGTATTGTAGCTAAAGGATTTGCTATTCCTTTTCCAGCTATGTCAGGAGCACTACCATGAATTGGTTCATACATACCAAAGCTATTTTCTCCAAGTGATGCTGAAGGAAGCATTCCTATTGAACCTGTAACCATACTTGCTTCATCTGATAATATATCTCCAAACATATTTGAAGTTATTATAACATCAAATTGTCTTGGGTCTCTTACCATTTGCATTGATGCATTATCTATGTAAAGATGATTTACTTCAACTTCTGGATAATCTTTTGCTACTTCATTTATTATTCTTCTCCATAATCTTGAGCTTTCAAGTATGTTTGCCTTATCTACTGAAGTAACTTTCTTTTTTCTCTTCATAGCAGCATCAAAACCTATTTTTGCTATTCTTCTTACTTCTTCTTCATTATACTTTTCTGTGTCATAAGCTGCTGGAATTCCATTGTCATCACAAGTTCCTCTTTCACCAAAGTATATTCCTCCAGTTAATTCTCTTACAACTTGAATGTCTATTCCATCTCCAATTATGCTATCTTTAAGTGGTGAAGCATCCTTAAGTGGAGCATATAATAAAGCTGGTCTTAAGTTACAGTAAAGTCCAAGTCCCCCTCTTAATCCAAGTAAAGCTTGTTCTGGTCTTACCTTTGCTGTTGGGTCATCCCACTTTGGTCCTCCAACTGCTCCTAAAAGAACTGAATCTGATTTTTTACATGCTTCTAAAGTTTCATCTGGAAGAGGTGTTCCAAACTTATCTATTGCACATCCTCCTGCTAGAAGATATTCATAATCAAATCTATGCCCAAATTTTTCTCCAACTGCATTTAATACCTTTATTGTTGCATCTACAACTTCTGGTCCTATTCCGTCTCCAGGAATAACTGCTATATTATATTTCATTTTAAAAGCCCCCTAATTTATATATTATTTATTATCTTTATTTCTTATATATCCTATTAATCCGTCATTATCTATGATTTTTTGCATAAATTCTGGGAAAGGTTCTCCCTGATAACTTTCATTCTTTGTTAAGTTCTTTATTACTCCTGTTGAAAAGTCTACTTCTAACTTATCTCCTGCATCTATTGACTTTACTGCTTCTTCACATTCAATTATAGGAAGTCCTATGTTTATAGCATTTCTATAGAATATTCTTGCAA
Source organism: Clostridium sp. (assembly GCA_022785265.1). Taxonomy (GTDB): domain Bacteria; phylum Bacillota; class Clostridia; order Clostridiales; family Clostridiaceae; genus Clostridium. Next base: position 10,789 of record JALFQD010000191.1, read on the forward strand.
ATGTTGAAGCTATTACACAACTTACTCCTGCTGCCTTTATTGCAATTGGTGCATGTTCTCTTGAAGAACCACATCCAAAGTTTTTATTTGCAACTATGAAATCTCCTTCTTCAACATTTTTAACAAAATCCTTATCTATATCTTCCATACAGTGAGCTGCAAGTTCTTTATGAACTGATGTATTTAAGTATCTTGCTGGAATTATAACGTCTGTATCTACATTATCTCCATATTTAAAAACTTTTCCTGTTACCTTCATTTACCTTTCCTCCTATACTAATTCTGGGTCTGTAATTTTTCCTGTTATTGCTGATGCTGCTGCAACTGCTGGGCTTGCTAAATAAACTTCTGAATCAACATGTCCCATTCTTCCTACGAAGTTTCTGTTAGTTGTTGATACACATCTTTCTCCAGCTGCTAAAATTCCCATGTGTCCTCCTAGGCATGGACCACAAGTTGGTGTAGAAACTACTGCTCCAGCTTCTATTAAATCCTTTATTATTCCTTCTTCTAGAGCTTGAAGATATATTTTTTGAGTTCCTGGAATTACTATACATCTAACTCCTTTTGCAACCTTTTTACCTTTTAATATATCTCTTGCAATTCTTAAATCTGATATTCTTCCATTTGTACATGAACCTATAACAACTTGGTCTACCTTAACATCACCAGTATTATCTATTGTTCTTGTATTATCTGGTAAGTGAGGGAATGAAACTGTTGGTCTTAATGTGCTTAAATCAATTTCAATAACTTGGTCATATTCAGCATCTTCATCAGCTTCAAACTTCTTCCATTCTCTTTGTGCATGTTCTTTTAAGTATTCTTCTGTCTTTTCATCAACTGGGAAAATACCATTTTTTCCACCAGCTTCTATAGCCATATTAGCCATTGTAAATCTATCATCCATTGATAAATACTTTAATCCATCTCCAACAAATTCCATTGACTTATATAAAGCACCATCAACTCCAATAAGACCAATTATATGTAATATAATATCTTTACCACTTATCCACTTAGCAGGCTTATTTTTTAATACAAACTTTATTGCTGATGGAACCTTAAACCAACATTGTCCTGTTGCCATACCAGCTGCCATATCAGTTGAACCTATTCCTGTTGAAAAAGCTCCTAAAGCTCCATATGTACAAGTGTGTGAGTCAGCTCCTATAACTACATCTCCTGCTACTACTAATCCTTTTTCAGGTAAAAGACAATGTTCAATTCCCATTTCTCCTACTTCAAAAAAGTTTTCAATTCCCTTTTCATTTGCAAATTCTCTAACATATTTTACTTGTTCTGCTGCCTTTATATCCTTATTTGGAGTAAAGTGGTCTGGAACTATTGCAATTCTTGACTTATTAAATACCTTATCTACTCCAAACTTTCCAAATTCATTTACTGCAACTGGAGTTGTTATATCATTTCCTAATACTAAATCAAGCTTTGCTTCAATTAATTGTCCAGCTTTTACACTTTCTAAACCTGCATGTGCAGCTAATATTTTTTGTGTCATGGTCATTCCCATTTTTGAATCATCTCCTACTTGAATTTCTTAATCTTATTATATACAATAAACTTATATAATAAAAATATCATTTTTTTATATTAGATATAACTTTTAGTTATGATAGGAGAATATATATGAAAACTAACTTAGAGCATTATAAAACCTTTTACACAGTAGCAAAGCTTGGGAATATTTCAGATGCAGCTGAGAAATTATTTATAAGCCAACCAGCTGTTACAAAATCAATAAAAAACTTAGAAAACTCTATAGGAATTACTCTTTTTCATAGAAGTTCAAGAGGGGTAAAACTTACAGATGAAGGAAAACTTGTATTTGACTATGTAGAAAAAGCTATTTTAAATATAGAAGATGGAGAAAAAATCATAGAAAAATTAAAAAATAAAGAGGCAGGCTCTATTAAAATAGGAATAAGTACAACTCTTTGTAAATATTATTTAGTTCCTAAGCTTAAAGATTTCATAACTAAATATCCTAAAATAGAAGTAAGAATAATAAATAAATCAGCTCAAGAAACAATAAAACTTCTTGCAGAGGGAGATATAGATATTGGAATTGTAAGTAATATTGTCTCCCATGAAAATTTTAATTTGAAAAAACTAGATACAATACAAGATATATTTATTGCAAGTCCTGAACTTACTAATTATAAAAATATAAAAACTCTTGATGACCTTAAAAAGCTTCCTTCTAGAATTTTTTTAGAAAAAATGAATATTTCAAGAATATATTTAGATGGTTTTTTTAAAGATAACAATATAGATGTTGAACCTACTATTGAAACAAATAATATGGATCTTTTAGTAGAACTTACAAAAATAAATTTAGGGGTAGGAGCCACAATAAAAGAATTCATAAAGGATGAATTAGATAATAAGACTTTGGTAGAACTTCCTATAGAACCAAAAATTCCACCAAGGTTTATGATAATGCTATCTAATAGTAAATTCCCCTTATCTATTGCTGCGCAAAGCTTTTGGGATTATTTAAAGTAGAAAATATTCTTGGAATTTAGAACTCCTAAGAATATTTTTTTTAACAACCTACTTAATAATTTAATTTTTTCTATTTTTGTTAACTTTTTTACCTAATAGGAATGGAAAATATTTATTAATTATAATACTGAATAAACAAAGAAATATACATTGAAATGCTAAACAAGCAAATACTAACCAATAAGAATTACCACCTGTCAAACTAATATTTGCCTTTTTTACTATTACTTCAAATATTCTTTGAAATTTTTTATGAAATGCAAAAAAAACCAAAGTATTTCTTCCAACAAATTGCAAAAATCTATTAGAATCTATAAATTTAAAAAGTTCTATAAAAAAGACCATAGCCAAAAATGTAACTAAAAACCACATTATTAAATTATCATCATACTCATTAATACATATAAATTTATAATCTTTTAAAATTATAAACTTAAACACCAAAATAAAACTATAAAAAATAAAGCTAATAATTAAACCTTTTATGGAAATATACTTTTCTAATAGTTTTTCATATTTATTCTTATAAAGAAAACCTAAAGCTAATAAAAAGTTTGCTATCCCTATAACTTGTATATGCCAAGGAAGTGGTGGAAATCCTAATTTAGTATAATACATACTACAAATAGCCATTAAGAATGTTATAACAATTAGCACTTTTTCATCTTTTATTTTCTTTATAATAAGACCAAATACTATTTCTGCTGTAAAAGTACTTGCTACAAACCACATAGCATCATTATGCCCTCTTATCTGTAAAAATAAGCCAATAAAATCTTCTTTTAAGCTATGCTCTCCAACACTTATTATAGAAGACATTATTATAGAAATTGACGATAAGGTAAAAAGAGGTATTAAAAGACCCTTTGCTTTGTGAATAAAGAAATCTTTAAAATTTCCTTTAACTTTAAAAACATATCCTGATGCAAAAAAGAAAAAGCTCAAAACTATTGGAGAGTAAATTTTTTGATAAAGTTCAGGTTTCCATTCCATATGAAACATTAAAACAAAAAGCATACACATCCCTTTACCTATATCCAACCATCCAACTCTTTTTCCAATTAAATTATTATTTGACAAATTAATTTCCCCCTTTATTAATTATGCTTTTTTATTGTAAAATCATTTTATTTCATAATATCATATTTTTTTTACAATTGCTATCTAAATATCATATTTCTTTTATAATTGCTATCTATGTTATAATATTTGGGGCAATATAAAGACATAGTAACTTAGAATATTTTCTTATCTTTATGTTAAGATTTTTTGGATTAAATTTTTTAAAATAATATTAAAAGGAGAAAAAATTTTATGAGAACTAACTACCATACACATACATATCGTTGCCATCATGCAAGTGGAACAGAAGAAGATTATATTATTGAAGGAATAGAAAAAAATTTAAAAGTTTTAGGCTTTAGTGACCATGGTCCTTTTTATGATAATAGATATGGTCTTAGAATGGATTATTGTGATTTAAAAGAACATATTGATTTATTAAAACATTTAAGAGAGAAATATAAAGAGAAAATTAATATAAAAATAGGTTTAGAAATTGAATATGACCCAAGAGAAGATGATTTTTATAAAAAGCTTTATGATGAGTATAACTTAGATTATCTTATTTTAGGACAACACTTTTTTATGAGTAAAGATAAAGAAATGAAAAATATATATGAAGTTAAAGATACTTTAGAATTTATAGATTATGCAAATTCTGTAGTTTCTGCAATGGATTCTGGATTTTTTAGAATAATAGCTCATCCTGATATATTTTTTGTAAATGACTTTCCTTGGGATGAAAACTCTGAAAAAGCTTGTGATATAATAATAAACGCAACCTTAGAGAGAGATTTTTTATTAGAATTTAATGCAAATGGATTAAGAAGAGGCTTGTCTGTTTTTAAAGATGGTGAGCGTTACCCTTATCCTCACGCTAAATTTTTTGAAAAGCTTAGCAAGACTAATATAAGAGTTGTTATAAATTCAGACTGCCATAACCCTAAACAACTTTGGGATAAATATATGGATTTAGCACATAAAATGTGTAAAGATTTAAAAATTAATGTTGTAGATATAATATTTTAATAACTTTTAACTACATAAATATTTTTATATTTCAAAATAAAAGGCTATTACATAAAAGCATATTCTTCTTTATGTAACAGCCTTTTAAAATTATCTACTTAAAATCTACTATTATCTTGACCTTCTTCATTTCCATAGTCATCTGTTCCTTGACCATTATTGTTTTCAAATTGTCTAAAAAACTCCTCTAAATCATCCTCTCCAAAGAAATCTTCTATATTTCCTCCATTATTATCTTCATATTCATCTCCAAACATTCTGCTAAAATCTCTGTTGTCAGTATTTTGCTGATTTTCTTTTCCACTATTGTTTATATTGATTTTTTGAGCATAATGTGAAATTGGAATATATATAGCTATAACAAATATTATTGCTGTTGTAAATCCTATTAATACTTTTCTTTCTGATTTATTTTTAAGTCCTTTAATAAAGCTTTTAATTCCATCTATAAAATAATCAAGATGAATTCCAATGTGCATTGCAACTAAAATTAACACCAATGTTAAAGTTGTATTATATATTTTACTCCAAGAAATTAAATTAAGAAAATTTTTGCTATAATAAACAAACATTTCACTTGTTAATAAAATCATAAAGCTTAGTGCTAATATTAAATCAAGAAAATAAATAACTTTATATCTTGTTTTAAAATTTTTATTAGTTAAATTCTTTGTAACTGCTTTTATCCAATCTTTATTTAACACTATATGATATATAACCATTGCTAAAAAGACTATCGTAAAGAAACTATGAAAAAACACATTAGTCAAATTAACATTTAGAAGAAGTATTAAAATAACTCCCATAATAATGCTTAATAATAATTTTGATGTATCTTTGTTGTCCATAAAAAAGCCCCCTATCTACTATCTTAGATAATTATAGTCTTTTTTCCTTAAATTAATCTTAAAAATTTATTACTTTTTTATTTCATTAGAGAATTATGTCGTTTGATAAACTATGGATATCTTATAAAGTTTGATTTATAAAAATTGAAGATTATTTATATCTAAGTTATAAACAACATCCTTTCTTTCAACAACTACATTAACTCTTTTAGATAATTCTTTATCATCTATTACCTTATTTAATAATTCTTTTGTAGGATTCATGCAATATGGATTTTTAACCATTTTAAGCATTGTATAATCTCCTCCTGTATCTCCATAAGCATAGCATTTTTCTAAATCTCCATTATAAATATCTATAAGCTCTAAAAT
>JALFQD010000225.1 GCA_022785265.1 Clostridium sp.
CAAATTTTGAAGATGGAACAATAAGTATTATAAATTTAAATTTAGGAAAAGAGGTAAAGAAAATTTATGTTGGAGGAATGCCTAGAGGAATAATAAAATATAAAAAAAATATATTTGTTGGAGATTATTACAATCAAAGAATATTGAAAATAGATTTAGAAAATAAAAAAACAAAAACCATAGCAGTAGGTAAAGAACCTAATGCTATGATTCTTCTTCAGAGTCTTCAACAAATAATAAATTAATAATATCAGTATAGATTTTTGAAGGATTATCCTTCCATTTTGCACAAAGGGATGTAGCTTGTTTTTTATTAGGAACTGAAATCTTTAAGTTCATTAAAAGAGATGAACCCTCAAAGGCTTTAAGCTCTACTAAAAACGTACTATTATTAATAGGAGTATAGTCCCCTTGAATAGTTAATTCCTTCTTTATTGATTGTATTTTTTCTTGAATGTAGTCATCAATAATAGTTATTTTTGCAGGAGAAATTCTATCTTTAAAAAAGGATAGCACATTTTCTCCTTCTTTTGTTATTTCTAAAAGATTTTTTTCATTTATTTTATCATAATGAATAAAATTACTATCATCTAACTCACTTATACATTGTTGAAGAGTAAAGTAGTTAATTAAATTGTTTTGAAGTAAAATTTCTGTAAGTTGAGAGTTAGATATTAGTCTATTTAATCTTTGAAGAGTATATAATACTAATAATTTATTTTCTGCAAGTTCTGCACTATTTTCAAACATAAAAAACCTCCATCTCTTGTGAAAGTACAATATTATTATATCATAAATTTTAAAATAGTGAATATAATTTATAGTAGAGTAAGAATAGGAGTAAGAGATGTGAGAAAGCTTAGGGCTAAAGTAATCATTTCCATTATTTTGTTTGCTGCCATAATCTCTGTCTCATTAATACTAAAAAATGAAGAAAGTATGGAAACAATAGGAGAAGTTTCTGAATTACCTATTTATTCAGTAAAGAGAGAAGATAAGGTAGCAGCTATAACTTTTGATATAAATTGGGCTAAAGAAGAAAATCTATATAGCATATTAGATATATTAGATAAATATGATACAAAAGCTACCTTTTTTATAATGGGAGCATGGGTAAATCAAAATGATGAAAATGTAGAAAAATTAAAAGCAATAGTGGAAAGGGGGCATGAAATAGGAAATCACAGCTATCTACATCCTAACTTTACTAAAATTGGAGATGATAAAATAAGAGAAGAGTTAAGAAAAACAAATGAAATCATAGAAAAACTTACAGGAATTAAACCAGTATTATTCAGATTTCCTAGTGGAGATTATAATGCTGAAGCTAATAAGGTTGTATTAAATGAAGGTTTTATATCAATTCAATGGGATTGTGATTCTGTTGATTGGAGAGAAGAGGGAGCAGAAATTGAATATTCACGAATAAAGGAGAATTTAAAACCAGGCTCCATATTGTTATTTCATAATAATGCAAAATATACACCGAAAAATTTGGAAAGATTATTAAAGGATTACCAAAAAAAAGAATATGAATTTGTAAAAGTTGGAGAATTAATATATAATAAAGATTATATAATAGAGAAAGATGGTACTCAAACAAAAAAATAATAAAAAAATATATTGGAAATCTATTGAAATTGTATTATAATGGAAATACAAACTTGTGGTCTTCTTTTTTGTGAATTAATTTATAACCAAAGGAGAGAGGGGTTACTATGGATAATTCAATAACAAATAACAAGATATTCCTTGAAGGTAAGGTAATATCTGAACTAGAATTTAGTCATGAAATGTATGGAGAGGGATTTTATAGCTTTAATTTAGAAGTTATGAGATTAAGTGATTCTGTTGACCATTTAAATATAACGGTTTCTGAAAGATTATTAAATGATTTAGATATTTCTGTTGGAAAAGAAGTTGTTGTTGAAGGTCAATTAAGATCTTATAACAAGTTTATTGATGGATCTAACAAATTAATATTAACTGTTTTTGCAAGAAATATTCAACCTTGTGTTGAAAAAAGCAAAAATCCAAATGAAATATACTTAGATGGATACATTTGCAAAGAACCTGTATACAGAACAACTCCATTTGGCAGGGAAATTGCAGACTTACTATTAGCTATAAATAGAGC
>JALFQD010000250.1 GCA_022785265.1 Clostridium sp.
AATATTTTTCCCATTTAATTTTTCAATACTAACCATAGCACTCCAATCATATAAGAAAAACTCCCAAAATTCTTCAGGAGTTCTTCTAATTTAAAATTTTAGATATCTTTTATGCTTAAGCTTATTCTCTTCTTTTCAGCATCTACAGAAAGAATCTTAGCTTTTATTTCTTGACCAACTTCTAAAACTTGTGATGGATGTTCAATTCTTTCATGGCTTATCTTTGAAATATGAACTAATCCATCTACTCCAGGTTCTAATTCAACAAAAGCACCAAAGTCATTAATTCTAACAACCTTTCCTAAAACTATTGAATCTACTGGATATTTTTCTTCTACATTGCTCCATGGTTCTGGAGTTAAAGCTTTTATGCTTAATGAAAGCTTCTTAGATTCTTTATCTAAATCGATAATCTTAAGGTCAACAATGTCACCCTTCTTTAAGTAATCTTCAGCTTTTTTAACATGGTTCCAAGATATTTGAGAAAGATGAATAAGTCCATCTATTCCATTTACTTCTGCAAATGCACCAAAGTTAGTAAATCTCTTGATTTCTCCCTTTACAACATCTCCTTCATGTAAATTTGCCCATGCTTCTTCTTCTTTCTTAGCTGCTTCTTCTTCTAAAATAACTCTTCTTGAAGCTATTATCTTAGATGGATTTCCTTGAGCAAATTCTATTAATTTTACTGGAATTGTCATATTCTTAAAGTCTTCTTTGTTTGATATATATTTTATATCTATTTGAGATGCTGGTATAAATATTCTTACACCCTTATAATAAGCAACTAAGCCCTTATCTTTTGTTTCTGCTATTGTAACATCAAATATAGTTCCTTCATTAAATAACTTTTCTAATTCTTCAAAAGCTTCTTTCTTTTCATATTCAATTCTTGATAAAACTACATTGTTGTCTTCATCTTTTAATCTAACAACTTTAGCTTTTATCTTATCTCCTATATTTAATTTTTCTGCAAATTCTTTTGGATCTTCTTTAGCAGTTAATTCTTTGTAAGGAATTACTCCATCTCTTCCATTTCCAACAATAGAAACAACTATTCCATCGTTAGTCTTGTAAAGAATTTCACCCTCTATTTCATAACCAATAGATATAGTCTTATCGATTTCCTCCATTAATTTTGCTTGTTCATCATTTTTGATATTTTCATCTTGCATAATATTAATAACCTCCCTGATTATCCAATCTGGTGTTGATGCACCAGCGGTAATGCCAATTTTTTTGAAATTTAAATTATTTATATATTCTTCTGGTAATTCAGATGAATTTTCTATATGTATGGTGTTTTTACAATTGCACTTTGCAATTTCATAAAGTTTTGTGGTATTAGAACTATTTTTTCCTCCTATAACAATCATTGCATCAACTTCCTTTGAAAGTTTTTCTGCACTTTCCTGTCTTACATTTGTTGCGGAGCAGATAGTATTATAGGTTACTAATTCCTCTACCTGTGCCTTTTTTAAATTTTCTATGGTTTTATTCCAGTTTTCTAACTTTTCAGTTGTTTGTGCAACAACACAAATCTTACTTGGAAGATTTTCTGGTAAATAATTTCCATCAGTTATAATGGCTTTATTTTTACACCAACCATTTATTCCTATAACTTCTGGATGATTTTTATCACCTAAGATAACTATATCATAACCTTCTGAAGAAAATTTATCTACCTTCTTTTGTATATTAGACACAAATGGACAAGTAGCATTTAATACTACTAATTCCTTGCTTTCTAAAAATTCTAGTATTTCCTTAGTTACTCCATGAGACCTTATTACTATAACATCATCTTTTTTTAGAGTATCTATATCTTTTAAATCTATTGCAAATATATGATGCTCCTCTAAATATTTTACCACATCATTATTATGGATAAGAGGACCTAGGGTATATACCTTTTTCATATATTCTTTTTGTATTCTTATTGCCTCTTCTACTGCACGCTGTACGCCAAAGCAGAATCCTGCATTTTTAGCCAATTTTACTTTTCTCATAAATTTATTTACTCCTAAGTATATGTGATAATTTTAATTTTTAATCACATTTCTTATATAAGAATTTATTTTTTCTGTAACTTCTTTTATATTTAATCCAGTAGTGTCAATTTCAATTGCATCATCAGCTTTTCTTAATGGGTCTGTTTCTCTGTGAGAATCTTTATAATCTCTTTCTATTATATCACTTAAGATTTTATCATAATCGCAAGGAATATCTCTACCCTTAAGTTCTAAAAATCTTCTATTTGCCCTTTCTTCAGCTGTTGCTGTTAAAAAAAACTTAAAAGGAGCTTCCTTTAATACAACTGTTCCAATGTCTCTACCATCCATTATGACATTAAATTTTTTTGACATTTCCCTTTGAAGCTTTACTAATTTTTCTCTTACTTCTTTTATTTTTGCATATTCAGAAACTATAGAGCTTATTTCTGGTACAGTAATCTTATCTTGAACGTTTTCTCCATTTAATATAAGATCATCTTCTTTAAATTCCATCTTCATAGTTTCTATTAAGCTACATAATTTTTCTATGTCAGAAGGAGCTAAATTATTCTCCTTAGCCTTTAAGGCTACTGCTCTATACATAGCACCTGTATTTATGTACATTAAATTAAATTCTTTAGAAACCAGTTTAGCTATGGTACTTTTTCCCGCTCCTGCCGGTCCATCAATTGCTACTGAAAAATTCACGGTTATACCACCTTTCACTATATTTTAGTAAAATCCACTATAATATCTATTATATAGTTTTTTGTCTTTTCAGACAAGCTAAATATTTGAACCAGCCACAAAGCCAGTTGAAAGTGCTATTTGTACATTGTATCCTCCAGTAAAGGCATCAACATCAATAACCTCTCCTGCAAAGGATAAATTATTAATAAGCTTTGACTTCATTGTTGAAGGGTCTATCTCTTTTGTATCAACTCCTCCTGAAGTGACAATAGCCTCTGTAAGACTTCTAAGCCCTGATATTTTTATGGATAAATTTTTTATAAGATTTACTAATCTTTTTCTTTCTTCCTTAGTTATTTCATTCACCTTTTTATTTTCAGGAATATTACTCATTTTTATTATTACTGGAATAAGTTTTTTAGGAAGAAGCTCATCTAAAGAATTTTTAAAATCTTTATTTATGTACTTTTGAAAATCTCTTTGAACTCTTTTATCAAGCTCTTGAATATCTAAGGCAGGTTTTAAATCTATTATAAGAGTATATTCTTTTCCTTCTTTTATAAACCTACTTCCACTTAATATTAAAGGTCCTGATACTCCAAAATGAGTAAATATCATCTCTCCTTGTTCTTTATAAACAGATTTTTTTCCTTCTTTTATTGTAACAGAAACATTTTTTAAAGATAACCCCATAAGTTCTTTTACCCATTCGTCTTGAGTTTCTATTGGAACAAGAGAAGGATTTAACTTAATTATATTATGCCCACCTTTTTTAGCATATCTTTGGCCATCTCCTGTAGAACCTGTTGATGGATATGAAGCTCCACCTGTTGCTATTATATAATAATCGGCTTTAAGCTTTTCAAAATTATTTATTATAATTTCTTTAATGCTATTATTTTCAAATTTTATATCTGTCACCTTGCTATTAAGCCTTATTTTTACATCTGACTCTTTAAGTGCTTTTGAAAGACCTTTTATGATATCTGAGGATTTATCTGACTTAGGAAATACTCTATCTCCTCTTTCTACCTTTAACTCAATTCCTTGTTTTTTAAAAAACTCCATTGTGTCTTCATTTGTAAATGTATATAAAGCGCTATATAAAAAGTAAGGATTTCCAGGAATAAACTCAAAGAATTCAGAAATATCCTTTGCATTAGTTACATTACATCTTCCTTTTCCAGTAATGAATAATTTTTTTCCAATTCTATCGTTTCCATCTAATAACATAACCTCATGATTTTTTGCAGCTTGTATAGCTGCCATCATTCCAGCTGGTCCTGCTCCAATTACTATTACCCTACTACTCACTTGATATCCTCCTAAACATCTATCCTAATTAAATATTTTACTATATTACAGAAAAAATTTAAAGAATAATTAAAAAACTTTTTATTTATTCTTCTTTTTTAATTAATACTTCCTTAGTAAATACTGCAGCTATTGTACATAATATTATATAAAGAAAACAATACATTAATTCATAAGGAGAAAAATAAAGATATATGACTATAATTGTTGTTAAAATTGAAATAACTAAAGGAATTAAAAAATCCTTATCTTTTATTGTCATAAAAACTCCTTGTCCAATAAAAATTAAAGGATATATAAAAGTTAAAAGGAGCATACTAGCTTTTTTATATGCATCACCCTTTAAAGAAAAATATAAAATTGTTGATAAAGTCAAAATTAAAAGGCCTGAAATAGAATAACTTTTTAAATCCTTTAAATCATAAACCTTTATTATCATAAATAAAGCCTCCTTAAAATCATATATAATATTTTACGCTTATCTTTTCCTTCCTATGTCATACATAAAAAATTTTTTTAAGTTATTAATTTTTTTAAAATTTACTTAGATTGCATTACTTTATTCTTGGGTATATAATTTAATAAATAGTTTTATTTAAGGAGAGAGGTTTTTTATGAATTTAAATAGAAATGATTTATGCTGGTGTGGAAGTAATAAAAAATATAAAAAGTGTCATCTTGAAATAGATGAAAAAATTGCACACTATAAAGCACAAGGCTTTATTGTTCCTGATAGAAGTCTTATTAAAAACAAGGAACAAATTCAAGGAATAAAAAAGAGTGCTAAAATAAATACAGCAGTTTTAGACTTAGTTGCAAAAAATATAAAAGCTGGAATGTCAACTGAAGAAATAAACACATTAGTTTATGATTATACAACATCTCAAGGTGCTATACCTGCTCCTCTTAATTATGATGGTTTTCCAAAAAGTGTATGCACTTCTATAAATGATGAGGTATGTCATGGCATTCCTGATAAAAATATAATTCTTAAAGATGGAGATATTATTAATGTAGATGTATCTACAATATATAATGGATATTTTTCAGATGCTTCAAGAATGTTTAAAATAGGAAATGTAAATCCACAAATGAATAAGTTAGTTGATGTTGCTAAGGAATGTCTAAACTTAGGTTTTAGAGCAGCAAAGCCTTGGGGATTCTTAGGAGATATAGCAGAAGCTGTTCAAACTCATGCAGAAGAAAATGGATATTCTGTAGTAAGAGAATTTGGAGGTCATGGAGTGGGAATAGAATTTCATGAAGACCCATTTGTAGCTCATGTAGGTAAAAAAGGAACTGACATGCTTTTAGTGCCTGGAATGGTATTTACAATAGAGCCTATGATTAACATGGGAGAACCAGACATATTTATAGATGCAGATAATGACTGGACAGTTCTTACAGAGGATGGATATCCTTCAGCACAGTGGGAATATACAGTTTTAATAACAGAAACTGGAGCTGAAATTTTAACTCATTAATTTTAAAATTTAAAATTTATAACAATAAAGAGATGATATATATGTATCATCTCTTTATTGTTGTACCCATACTATCTATTAATGGCTTTTAAATTGGCTATTTCAAAAGAATTATTTCTTGTAACATTTTGGATTTTTATTACTTTGCTATCTAATAATGTTATTCCTTGATTTATTTCTGTAATATCTTCTTTTGTTTCCGCAACTGCATTATACAATGTATCTATTTTTTTATCTATTGCTTTAACTTCTGTATTTAATTCTTTTACATCTGTTTCAATTTTATCAAGTCTTTTATTGGTTTCTTTTTGACCCACCTTTAATTCATTAATATTTTCTGCCATGTTATGTAATAATTCCAATATTTCTTTATCCATATTTTTCACGCTCCTTATAGTATTTATATAATATCATCTTTTAATATAATGCTTCAATATTTGTTAAATGTTTTTCTTAATATAATAAATAATGTTGTTTTATTTTTTTATATTAATATGCGAATCAGCAGTTAAAATTTAACAAAAAAGAAACATTGCAATAAAAATAAAAAAAGTTAAAATGAAAATATGAAAAAAGAATTCATCTTTAAACTAATTGAATTATATTGCTATGTTTCTGATATCTATGATACCAGATTAGCATATTTAGTGCAACGTTTTAGTAATAATTGTTCGCCTAAATTTACTGATCAGGAGGTAATAACAATCTATTTATGGGCAACTTTACAAAAACAATATACTAA
>JALFQD010000252.1 GCA_022785265.1 Clostridium sp.
TCTTTCTATGTCTTTATTTATAAAAGCATATACCGACTCATCATCATAATCATATTGACCATTAGGAAGCAAAGTAGCTTTAATAGTTCCATTTTTAACATATTTAGTTAGTGTAGGTCTAGTTACTCTCAATAACGCTAACACTTCTTTTGATTTCATAAAAAAATCACCTCCTACGACTAGATTAACTTAAGTGAGGTGATTTGTAAATAGTTTTTATTAAATTTATTTAATGTATTTTATTTCTTTTAATTTATTTGCTTATTATATAATTTTTAATCATAATAGATACATCTGGCTGAAGTTCTATTTTGCAACAAATATTCTCTAAAACTTCCACCACATCATTATATGTAAGGATGTCCCAATTTTCTATATCACTTGGTTCCTCTCCATCTGGTGTAAGGAATACATATATTCTTTGATAATCTTCATATTCTTTTTCTAATATATTTCTATAACGATTCAGCTGGTTGCTATGTTCACATGAACCAACTTTGTTTTCAATTGCCATAAGTACCTTTTCATTTTTAGAGACAAGCAATATATCAATATTATTCCACTCTCTGTACACAGAAAAACTAAACATATCTAACAATAAAATTTTGAATATATCATATCTACCATTTAAATCATTTTCTACTAATCTTTGAAAAATTCCTCTAAGGTATGCATCACCAAGACCATGATTTTCATTTGGATTAAGTAACCAAGCCAACATATTACTATGGCGAATTTCTGTTTTAGAAATTTTAAGCACATCAAATAAATTAAATTTTCCACTCCAAGGAAGTAACTCATCTAAACATTCAATATCAAGCAAAAAATCTTGTAATGCTTTTTCTTCTTTATTTTCTATCACAGTATACCTTCTTTCTAAAATCCTATTAATTCTTTATTTATAATACCATAAATACCTATGTTGTTGTATTATAAAAAAATCTCAAGGAATTAAAAACTCCTTAAGATTTTTACTTCAATACCCCTAATTAATCTAATTTATACATTATTACTTAATATTTTTATATAATTTTTCGGAAACCCAATTAATGACATATCTATGTCATCTTTATATTGTTCTAGGACAGTTTGAACTGCATCCACAAAATTTCTTTTACTCTTTTTATCTGGTAATCTCCTCAATAAAACAAGTGCATATGCAAAGAGTGAATTATTTTTAACTTCTGGATTTTTTCTTAGGAAATCCTTTGTAAATCGAGCTGGTGGGTAAAATTCTGTATTATATAATCTAGCTGCATGAGCACATTTGTTTCTTAAAACAGAAAGACAATGCAAATGATTTTCTAAAGTATCTCGTCCAATTCCTATTGCCTTCGCAATTCTATCTTTCTCAGAAATATACATTGAACTGTATAGTTTTGATAAATTTGAAAAAGACATAAGTCCCACCATTACCCATAATGGCATTTTACTATCATATTTATTTTTATGATGTTTTACTATCAAACTATCCTTATAATAATCTTTTTCTCTTTTGAAGCTTTCTATTACCTGATCATAACCAGACTTGTTATAAAAGTTATTTCTATCATAATGTTGATCATAAGGTGGTTGTGTACATTTTGCCATTGAAAATCCATACGAAATCTGTGTTCTATAGTATACCTCGGCTTTTTCAATATACATTCTAAATAAATCCCTCAACTGCTCGTCCATAACATATAAATTATAGATACTTTCAAATGATGTATCTTTAATATATGTACTTTCACCAGGATCAACACGAAATTGAAGTGCATATCCAGTAAAGCTATAATAGTTTATTTGTTTTAAAATTTCTATCGCTTTTTGCTCATCATTAACAACAACTCCATGCACTTTTAATCTGTTTAATTGTTCTTCAAAGCTTAATGGTTGTTTTAAATCCATGTATTCCTATCTCTCCTATAAAGTAAAAAAGCTGAGCCATGCTCAGCTTGGTCCCCAATGCCTTTCAACTTCGGGCAACTCTGTTAATATCATTATATGCAAATTCGCAAAAAATTGCAACATATTCTGAAAAATTTTTAAGTAATTCTGATTATCTGTTAAATAATATTCATTAATCGCTTGTTCCAAAGCTTCATTACAATATTTATTACTTTTACTATTTATCTTATAGGAAGTTCCATTTCATCATTCATTTTTATAAATCCATATTTTTCATATAATGGACGACCCATTTCTGTAGCTTCAAGAGATATAGAGGAAATTCCTCTTTCTTTTGCTGACAACACAAGTAAATCTAGTGTTTTATATGCAATTCCTTTTCGTCTATAAGAGGGGCTTGTATACATATTCATAATATATGCCTTGTTACCACTTGGATTATTAAATGTTGGCATAACTCTAAAAAAGCTAATTCCTCCAGCTCCAACAAATTTTTCTTCATCAAATACTAAATAGGCTATATGTGTTTTATTAGATAATGATTTTTTGTAATAATCATATGATTGTTCTTTAATTACTGTCATATCAACAGATTTATCTAAGTTGTTTGCAGCTCTTAAAACTTCAATTCTTGTTTCTACCAAAAATTCCAAATCATCTATTGTGGCTTTTTTATATGATAACATCTTATTCTGTCCTCCCTAAATTTATCTTTTTATAACATTTATAATGCAATTTTAAAGCCCTTATAAATTTCTTCATAAGTTAAATCAAGATTTCCACTACATAATTTTTTAATTATCATCACATATATAAATTAATTATAAAACATTATTGTTCTATTTTACCAAAATCTCTTATAAATTACTATAAATTAAGCATAAAAAATTCTAAGTATGTAATAACTAAAATCTTTTATGTTAATTATTAAAATTCTATAATTTACATAAAAAATATTATATAAAAAATTGTGCCATCATAGTAAATTAAACAACCTCATTGTTGTATCTGGACCCACATTGCCATTTTGTTGCATAATATTTTTTCCTACAAAAGAGTTTTTTGAAACTCTAATTGTATATAACTGTGAATCAAACAGAGCTACTGCCTGCTTATTAATAACACAACATGCAACAAACATATCTGCTTCTATTATTTTTTTGATTGTTTTGCCGGTATTTATTACTGAATCTACCAAAATCACATTCTTTGTTGCTGGTCTAATGAATTTTTCTCTCTTTGGATCAAATGTTTGGAACTTGCATCCTAATTCAAAGTATAAACCTTCTGCGAAAAAAATACCTCCACGCATTATTGCTATTATTGTAGTATCCTTAGAATCAAGATGATGAAACTCTCTTCCTAATAATCTGCCAAGTTCCATATGTGCCATAGCTAATTTTGGACCACATATTCCAGAATTAGATTTTGTTATGGAAATTAATTCTTTAACTCTATAATTCTTTTCAATTTCAAACAATAAATATCCCCTCCAAATTTTTTCCTTTTAATGATGAACTTATTGTCCCATCTTTCTTCAATACAAGAAATGATTTATCTGCTTGCTTCAACATATAATAGTCGTTCATACTGTCTCCAAAAGCTGTAACCATAATTCCTGATTTTTGAAGGAACTTGGTGACAAAAAATTTAGTTTCTGCTGACATTTTATCGCCATAATACACTAACATATGTTGCTTTTCTGATAACTGCTTCCATATACCATAATATCCTGTAGTCAAAATAACTGCTGGATTTTCAATTTTGTTAATAACCCTATCATTAAGATGAATATCCAAATCATCTATTGATTGATAAGAATAATTGATAAAACTAAGATAATTTGTCATTTCTTTGGTGTGTCTCCAAGATTGAAACCCTGTATAGAAATTCCCATCAAACAAGTTTGTCTTATATCCAAGCAATCCACAACTATCTTCTAAAATGAGTGTTTTATCACCATCTAATAAAGTAACTTTGTTTCCTGAAATTGTATTAAGAATACTCTTTGATATATTCTTTGCATACTGCACACAACTAAAACCACACACGATGCTATCTATAAATTCTAGTATCATGCTAATATCTTTGAAAAAGCCTTTTTTAGGATTATCTAATACATAAAAATCCTTATTATTTTCATGACAGTAATCTCTTAAAGACTCCAGTTCAAATCTCTGCCACTGCTCAATATTAAATTTTAAATACTTATTATTTCTTATGGAATGACTCATTCTTTCTTGCAAAACACTTGGTTCTATATATAAATACAAAAAGGTATCATACAACTTTCCATCTTCATTTGTGAAAACAATTTCATCATCAAAAGAATAATGCCCATCCATAATGAAGTTATCTCTATCCATTAGCTTTAGTGCTAGTTTTTTTCTAACATC
The DNA here is from genome assembly GCA_022785265.1 of Clostridium sp. Taxonomy (GTDB): domain Bacteria; phylum Bacillota; class Clostridia; order Clostridiales; family Clostridiaceae; genus Clostridium. Next base: position 4,287 of record JALFQD010000252.1, read on the forward strand.
TGATTTTTCTTTGTCCGTAAGCAAATGAAACTCTGGTGCAATCTCTTTTAATAAAGAACTTCCAGAAAGAACATCCAAATTCTTTAATGCATTTAAAATGAATGATTTACCTGCTGTTGGTAATCCATATAATCCTATTCTCATAATATCTCCTTATAACAATGTGTTCTATCAAATAAAAAAGAAACCTTACTCAATTCATCAAGTGATATATCACTTCTTCCAATAGGTGGAAGGTCTACACAATTTCCACAAATATAAACATTTCCATTAGCATAAAAAAAATTATTCATCCCAACTCCACATAAACCTCCATACATTGTACAGTCATAGCCTCCTCTTCTCACATTTAATCGTTTTGATGCAACTTCCAAAAAGGCATTAAAATCATCAAGTGAAATGCCATATTGCCCAATCATTCTAGAAAAAGTAATTCTATTTCCAAATTGTTCAAAAAATGCTATTGTATCATTCGATTGTTCCAATACTTCCTTGCCAACAGTACAGTTCATTGATGGATAATACCCAAATACCTTCTTAAACAGTTCTATTTTTTCCATGACTTTAGAATGTGTTTTACATCTATATTTATCATGTATTGAAGGAATTCCATCTATGGAAAAACCTAGGTTTACATTATATTTCTTAAAAAACTCCAACATCTCCTCGTTCACAAGAAGTCCATTTGTTATAGAGTATGCAGCAATCTTTCCATTTACCAGATAATCAGATATATACAATATGTATTCCTTAAGTTTAGAATAATCCAAAAGAGGTTCTCCATTCCCCACAAAACCTATTTTAAAAAGCTTAATACCATTTGTATCTATACTGTACATGACATTATCAAGAATCTTAAACACATCCATATTATCCTCATGTATGTGGTCCTTCTTTTCATGGAAATGACAATACTTACAGACCAAATTGCATCTATTATTTATAGAAATACAAATTCTATTTACCATACCTATTTTTTAGCTCCTTCCATTATTTTTCTTTTTAAATTTTGTATTCTTTCGCCTACCTGTTTCTAAATATTCATTGTATCTGTCTTCTGCAGTATATCCATCTCTATCTACTATCTTCTCATCTGCTCCAGCTTCTTTTATAATATCTCTACATTCTATCCAGCCCCAATAACATGCCTTAATCAACGCAGTAAAACCATTAGCATCTTGCTGATTTAAACTAGTACGCTTATCTGCACAAAGTTCTCTAACAAATTCCAATTTATTATCCCATGCTGCAATCATTAATGGCATATTGCCATCATTTTTCTGTCTTACTTTCCCAGCATCATATGGATTTCTGCTTCCCACATTTGGATTTGCTTTACAATCATGTAACAAGAACTTAAATATTTCAAAATCTCCGTTTTGAATAGAATGGGAAAGTGGTGGAAAATAATATTTACCACAGTCTCTTCTATTTATATCTGCACCATGAGCAATGAGCCAACGAATCTTCTCTTTTCTCTGCTTCATAGGCTTTCTTTTATTTCTAACAACAGAAATAATTAATGTATTACCATCTGAAAGATAAGCATTTATATCTTCTTCATTTGGAATTGTTAT
>JALFQD010000253.1 GCA_022785265.1 Clostridium sp.
TATGATTACATAATAGGAATGGAGCAGGTTAATGTAAGAAATATTTTAAAAATAGTAAAGGAAGATAAGGAAAATAAAGTATTTAGGCTTATGGACTTTACAGATAATAAAAAAGATATTCAAGACCCTTGGTATAGTGGAAATTTTGATATAACTTATGATGAAATATATGAAGGTTGCAAAGGTTTTTTAAGATATTTAGGATTTTCATAAATTTTAAAAGAAAAATTGATATGCTACAAGCTTGTAGCATGATTTTATGAAATTGTTTATGATAAAACGACAATTACAATCTAGGTAACTATTTTATAAGAAAGGAGAGAAAAACATATGGAGTTCAGAAATTATAGAGAAGAAGATTATGATGCAGTTTGCGATTTTTTGATTGAGCTGAATAAAAATAACAAGAATCATATTAACTGGAATTGGGGTAGATTTGAGTGGATGTATGAACATCCTGAATTTGATAAAAGTGCAAAGACTTCAATTGGTCTTTGGATATGTGAAGGAAAGGTTGTGGGTGTAGCAATTTATGATATGTATTTTGGTGAAGCTTTTTGTGGAGCATTACCAGAATATGATTTTTTATATCCTGAAATTTTGGAGTATGCATACAAAGAATTAAAAGATGACTCAGGGCTTGGAATTGCAATTTGTGATAATAATTTAAGAGAAATAGAAATAGCTAAAAAATGTGGTTTTGTCTTAGCTGAACAAACAGAAACTATTATGAAAATAGACTTAATGAAGTCTTTTTCATCAGTTTTACCAGATGAGCTAAAATATAATGAATTGGATCCAGCAGAAGAGCCTTATGATTTTCAGTGGCTTTTATGGCAGGGATTTGATCATGGTGAAGATAAAACAGAATTTGAGGCAAAAGAGAAAATTTGTCCACAAATTCGCAAACATTTTAATAAATACTTAAGTGTAACAGCAGTAAATAAGGTAGGAGAAAAAGTTGCCTATTGTTGTCTTTGGTATAACAATAAAACAGATTATGTATATGTTGAACCGGTTTGCACAATTCCCTTGTATAGAGGAAAAGGCATAGCTAAGGCTGTGATTTATGAGGCACTGGCTAGAGCAAAAACACTTGGAGCAAAGCAAGCATATGTAATTTCGGAGATGGATTTTTATGAAAAGCTTGGCTTTGAAAAGGATGTACACTTTTCATTTTACTGGAAGGAGTAATCTATATATGGTAATTATATAAAAATTATCAATAAAATGGTTGTATTAATTTAAACTATATGTTATCATAATCTGTGAATTAAATTAAAAATAAATTTTGAAAGGAGGAAGTTATAATGAAAAATAATAAAGGAAAAAATAAAATTGTAAATCTAAATATAAAAAGATGTTGTCATAGAGAAAATTTCATTAGTAATTTCTATCCTTTTATGGTGTTTGAAAAATAATGTATTTAAGTTTTTGGCAGCATTAAAATTACTGCTGTCAAATATATTAATATTATAATATTAATGTTAATTAAAGCTGGACTTAGGTTCTGCAATGAAATAGCAGAATTTAAGTTACAGCTTTTTTTTGATATCAGAAAATCATAAAAGGTATAGATAAATTATAAATATTAGGGAGTGATTATTGTGGCAAAAGATAGAGAAATAGTTTGCAAATATTATGCTTCTTTAGGAGTGTGTGAAAAGGGAAGAGAAGCAAGTCATAGAGGATATTGTCAAAGATGTGATAAATATATTCCAAGGGCATATGTAAAGACTGTAAATAAGAAGAAGAGAAAAATAGAAAAAATCAGGGAAAAGGAATGGTATTAAGTGAAAATAATAGAAGGAAAGTTTAATAAGGCAAAGATTTTTACAAATGTTGTAGAAGAAATGGCATTAAAGCAGATAGAATTACTTTGCAATCAGGAATTTGTAAAAGAATCAATGATAAGGATTATGCCTGATGTGCATGCAGGTGCAGGTTGCACAATAGGAACTACTATGACAATAAAGGATTGGAACTATTCAGCACCTCATGGAGCAGGAAGGCTTATGTCAAGAAGTGAGGCAAAAAATTCATTTACAGTATCAGAAACTGCACCATCTAAGGAATTATGGTCACAACTAGGAATTTTATATCAGTAGCTATTTTTAATGCAATACTTGGTATTTATTTGTTTCTTGGTTTTGGACATATAAAGAAAATACAAAATTAGGCTATATGATAGGACAAGAATTATTGTAAAAATAATAGAAGCTATTAAAAGTAAGGTTGGTAGTGAGTTTGCCATTATGATAAAAATGAATTATAGCGATGGTTTTGATGGTGGAATTTCATTACAAGATGCTATAAAGATAGCTAAAATCTTTGATAAGATAGGCGTAGATGCTATTGAAATTAGTACTGGAATTATTGGCTCACCTAAATTTCTTCCAAATAAAGTGCTTAATTCTGAAGAAGATGAAGAGTATAATAAAGATGTTGCAATCATTATTTCAAAAGAAATGAAAAATGCTTCAGTGATAGTTGTAGGAGGATTTCGCTCTTATGAAAAAATTGAAAAATGCTTACAAGATACTATGATAAATGGAATATCTCTTTGTAGACCATTAATTTGTGAACCAGATTTACCTAAAAAATGGATGAGTAATCCTAAATATAAAGCTCAATGTATTTCTTGTAATTCATGTTTTTTAAGCGATCCATTAAGCTGTAAAAGAAAATAGTATTTAAGAAATTATCCCTCTTCATATAGAAGAGGGAGATATTATTTCACAAGCTTACAACAGAATTCAAAAGATTTTTTGTACACAAGCGAAAAGAAATTTTTTGTACTTACTTTTATTTTAGTAACCAATCTATTGCATTAAGTTGTTTTATTCCATTATGAGAAGTTGGAGGGTCATCATCTAGTGTAAGTAAGTATTTTGGGTTGTGGTCTGAAATGCTATTTAAAGGATATAATTCTCTTTCTAATGTTTTTTCATCATGAACAGTTAAAGCAACTTGATAATATTCTATTCCTTCATCATTAATAGCTATAAAATCAACTTCAGTTGAACCTACTTTCCCAATATATATTTCATATCCACGTCTTAATAATTCTAAATAAATAATATTTTCTAGTATGTGTCCCATATCAACTTTTTTTGTACCTAATAAATAGTATCTTAATCCTATATCCACAACATAATAT
>JALFQD010000305.1 GCA_022785265.1 Clostridium sp.
TTTACTTTTTGAACCTCTTGAAAAATTTAATTTTCATATATTCTTATTAGGATTAGAAATACTTGCAGTAACAATAAAAGAAAAAAATATTAATGAATATGTAAAAGAATTTAAGTTAAAAATTAAGAAAAATTAGAGAAACGTTTACTATTTGTTATTGAAGTTCATTTGTAAGTGAAGGTTGCTAAGCTCAATAATAAAATTTAATGAAATAAGAAAGTTTAGAGATTTCCTTTCCTTTAGTTAGAAGTGTGAATTATTACTTTGTGTTGATTTGAAGCCAGCTAGGTGGAAAAAGCAAAGTAATAAATTCACATTTTTTCATATTAAGCTAAACTTATAGTTACTTATATGAGATTAATTAAAGAGAGCTTGACTTATAATGTACCCTATAAGGTGGACAAATGCAAGATGAAGAAATACAAAAAATAGCTTGGGAAAAGCATGGTTTTAGAACAGGAGTAAATGGAACAATTAACACTAACTTAGAAGGATTCTCTGGAATACCAAAAGATATTGATTCAGTTATTTCTATGCCAAGTCAAAATACAATGAAAAAGTTAATGGAAGGACTAAATTAAAGAGGAAAAAATGATAAAATTTGAAAAAGAAGATTTAATTAATTCAATTAAAAATAAAGAAAACTTTGAAGATGAAGAAAACAATTGTGAAGCATTGACAGAAGAAGAAAAGGAAAAAATAAATGAGATTATGAATAAAATAATTTCTGGTAATGTAATTCAATATGGAGTAGGTATTCAAACAAAAATTGCTAACTTTTCTGATAAAATATTAGATGATGTAAGAGTAAATGACACAACTAATGTGGTAGATATATTGTCAGAATTAATGGATATAATAGAATATTTAGATGTAAATGGATTTATAGAAGATACTGAAGTAAAAAGCATTCCTATTTTAGGGGTGTTTTTTGATAAAACAAAGAAGTTTACCATGAAATATAAGAAAATAGAAAATAAAATTAGTGATATATCTAACAAGTTAGATGAAGAAAAAATGAAGTTATTAAAAAGTGTTGTTATGTTTGATAAACTTTTTGAGAAAAATATAGAATGTATTGATAATTTAGACTTACATATAATTGCTGGAAATAAAAAGATGAAAGAGTTAAATGAAAAAGAAATACCAAAACTACAAAGTAAAGCTGAAAAGAATAAGGATTTATTAGCTATTCAAAGAGTATCTGATATGAATGAATACATAGAAATATTAAAGAAAAGAATTTATGAATTAAATCTTACAAGAGTAATTGCAGTTGAAACAGCATCTCAAATAAGGCTATTACAAGAAGGGGATAAAGCTCTTATTGAAAAAATACAATCTTATGTTTTAAACACCATACCTTTATGGAAAAATCAAATTGCTTTAGCTTTAGGTCTAGTTAAACAAAAAGATACCTTAGATTTGCAAAAAGATGTTTCAGATGCAACAGGTAAATTATTAAAACAAAATTCAAAGATATTACAAAATAATACAATGAAAATGTATAAAAAAAGTGAAAATAAAACTGTAGAAATGGAAGAATTACAAAAAATAAATAATGATTTAGTTTTTATGATAAATGAAACAATTAAGATAAGTAAAGAAAGCAGAACAAAATATCAAGAAGCAGAAGTTGAATTAATGAAAATGGAAAAAGATTTAAAAAATAAAATTAGCTAATGTTTTAATTAAAAATGAAAATTAAATTACTTATAGAAGAAAGGGTGCTTATGTAGTATCCTTTTTTATATAGGTTATAATAAATATAACAGAATTTTAGCAATTGCAATATGTTATAATTCAAAAACTAAAGAATTTAAATTTTAAAGGAGTTGAATAAATATGAAAAAATATTTTATTGGTTTAATTGGTGGATTAATAGGTGCTATAATAAATGTCATTTTTTTGTTTTTTGCATCTGATATTGAGATGGAGGTATATTTATCAACAATTGTAACATGGCTAGTAGCTGGATTATTAATATCAGCATGTGATTTTAAATTGAATGGTATATTAAAAGGAATTATTGTTTCAATTTTAGTATCAGCACCTTCCTTAATATACACAATAACATCAACTTTTAGTGGTGCTATATGGACATTAGTTAATACTATAATAGTTGGAGCAATAATTGGATATGGAATTGAAAAAATATCTAAAAATATTATTAGAAATTAATTGAAAAAATTTAAAATTACTTGTGTGATAAAGTGGAAATTAGCAAGGAAATATTATTATGGAAAAGATATCAGTAAAAGAATTAAATTACAAGCCAATTAAAGATAAGAAAGTATATGAGATATTAAAAGCTTCAGTAGTTAATAATAGAATGAATGAAGTAAAACTGTTAATATTAATGATTATAGGAATACTTTTTGTATGGTGGGCTTTTTGTCATATTTTATCAAAAGGTATATTAAAAATAATAAATGATTTAATCTTCATTTATGGAATATATTGTTTTGTATATGGTATAGTGCTACTTATTGTTGAGCATTTTAGAAATAGAAGATTACATAAATTTGTGAAAGATGCAAAAAATGAAAGAATTTTATATGCTAAAGTGGTTTGTAAAGAGATAGAGGAATATACTGAGCCTGGAAAAGATGATACTTCTTTTTATGCACTAAAACCTCATAAGTATTATTTTTTAACAGTATCATCAGGTGGACAAGAGGTAGAAAAGATGGTAAATTTTCCTTCTATGGATTGTGAAAAAAGTATTATAGGAAAAAAAGTATATGTTGTTTATGCAGGAAAGTGTTATTTTATTATGGAAGATATTAGTGCAGAATATTGGGAAAAAAATATAGAAAAAATATTAAATAGCTTGATGATAATAAAAAATAGAAATAATAGGAGAAAAGTGTATTAAATTTGATGAATAGTAATATTAATAATATATTTATTCTACATTTTTTATTAACATAGGATAATGAATTGTAAAAATAAATCTGTTATTTTAATATTAGGAGGGGATAATATGGATTTTAAATTTGATTTATTTGATAATGTTACAAGACATTATTTTGGATTAACTTTACCTCATAATATTATAGAGCAAGGTTTAATGTTGGGAAAGCCAGTAAGTTTTTCTAAAAAGGACATAATACTTAAAATGGGTGAACCAATGAATAAAGTATATTTAATTATTAAAGGCATTATAAGAAGCTATTATCTTGATAAGGATGGAAATGATGTAACTAAGACCTTTTTGCAAGAAATGTCATTTTGTATTGCTGAAAGTTTTTTCACATGTGAATCAAGTGAACAAGGATTTGAAGCTATTGAAGATGTAGAAATGCTTGAATTTAATGTATCAGAATTGAAAAAATATATATTTGAAAATGAAATATTAAAAGATGTATACATAATGTATCTTGAAAAGACTATAGTTTATAAAATGCATAGAGAAAATGCTTTTTTAATTAAGAGTGCTACAGAAAGATATCTTGATTTCAAAAGAGAATTCCCATTGTTAGAAAAGAGAGTAAATCAAAGTTATATTGCATCATATCTGGGAATTACACCAGTCTCCTTAAGTAGAATAAGAAGAACAATTAGGGAGGAATGTTAGTTGTTAAAAATAAATGAAAAAGAAATACCTAAAATTGCAATAGGAACTTGGGCATGGGGAAGTGGAATAAATGGAAGTAAGATGATATTTGGTGAGTCAGTTGATAAAAATGAACTTAAAAAAGTCTTTGATATATCAATAAAGAATGGCTTTAACCTATGGGATACAGCAGCAGTGTATGGTATGGGAAATGCAGAAAAAATATTAGGAGAATTTAGCAAAGAAAAAGAAATTTTGATTTCTACTAAGTATACACCAGGAAAAAGATATTCATCAAGCAAAATAGATAAGACATTAAATGAAAGTGTAAAACGTTTAAATGGAAAAGTACCAGATATCTATTTCCTTCATAATCCATTAAATTTGGAATTAAATATAAAGTATTTGATTCAATTATTAAAGAGTAAGAAAATAGCTTCTGTTGGGGTATCTAATTTTAATTTAGAACAAATAAAAAAAGCTGATAATATTTTAAAACAGGAAGGCTTTAATTTGGCAGCAGTTCAAAATCATTTTAGCCTTATTTATAGAAAATCAGAAGAAGATGGAATTATTGATTGGTGTAAAGAAAAAAATATTCCGTTTTTTGGATATATGGTTTTAGAGCAAGGTGTGCTCACAGGAAAATATACAAAAGAACATGGATTTTCTATATTCTCAAGAAGAGGAATTGCTTTTCCGAAGAAAAGGCTTAAGAAAATAGAACCTCTTATTGAATTACTTGAGGAAATAGGAAAAAAATATGAAATATCAGTAGCAAATACTGCTACAGTTTGGGCTATATCAAAAAATATTGTACCTATCATTGGTATTACAAAAGCTTATCAAGCTAAAGAAATTAAAAAAATAAAAAACATTAAATTAGATGAAAACGAAATCAATATTCTTGAGGAGGTTGCGGAAAAAACTGGAGTTAAAGTTGCTGGCTCATGGGAGTAGTAATTATGATAAATTATAATTTGGAGGGTGTATCTTATGAAAAGTATATTAATCACAGGTGGTACTATTTTTGTTAGTAAATATGTAGCTAATTATTTTAAGGAAAAGGATTATAAAGTTTATGTCCTTAATAGAGGAACTAGAAAACAATTAGAAGGTGTTAATTTAATATGTGCTGATAGAAATAATTTGAATGATGTATTAAAAGCTTATCATTTTGATGCTGTTATTGATGTGTGTGGATATAAACAAAAAGATATTGAAAATTTAATTAATGCCTTAAATGAAGTAAATGATTATATTTTTATAAGTTCATCAGCAGTTTATCCTGAAACTAATCCTAAACCATTTACAGAGGAACAATCATTAGGAGCAAATTCTATATGGGGACAATATGGAATAGATAAAATGGAAGCTGAGCAATATTTACTTTCTGAATATAGTAATGCATATATTTTACGTCCACCATATTTATACGGTCCAATGCAAAATCTTTATAGAGAACCATTTGTTTTTGAATGTGCTTTAAAAAATAGAAAATTTTATATTCCAGAGGATGGAAAAATGAAATTACAGTTCTTTCATGTAGAAGATTTATGTAAAATAATTGAAATTATTTTGGAAAAACATCCTAATAAGCATATCTTAAATGTTGGAAATAGTGACTTAGTAGATATAAATACTTTTGTGGAGTTATGCTATAAAATAGTTGGAACACCATTAGAAAAAGTATATGTTCATAATCATAAAAATCAAAGAGATTATTTTAGTTTTCATAATTATGAGTATGCTTTAGATGTATCAAAACAAAAGAAATTATTACCAAAAACTAAGAGCTTGTTAGATGGACTAAGAGAATCATTTGAGTGGTATATAAAACATCGAAATGATGTAGTAAAAAAAGATTATATTAAATTTATAGATGAAAACATATTACTATGAAAAAAATAATAAATTTGTTATAATAAAAACGCAAAGATAAAAACACATCCCGGTAGGTAGTCCGGGAGCAACATTAAATATGTTGTCAGTAACCTGCCTCCTTGGTTGTCCATTCTTTGTTCATTAAATTTTAAAGGAGGAATTGTAATGGACAAAGTATCAATAAGATTGCAGGTATTTTTTGAAGAACCTTTTTGGGTTGGAATTTTTGAAAAGGATTATAATGGTAAGTTATCTGTATGCAAGGTTACATTTGGAGCAGAACCAAAGGATTATGAAATTCAAAAATTTATTATGAAAAAATATTATAATCTTATATTTAGTCCTTCTGTTGATTCTGAAGAAAAAATTTCAAGAAAAATTAATCCAAAGAGATTACAACGAGAAGTAAAAAAGCAAATAGCAAATGTAGGGGTAGGAACTAAATCTCAACAAGCATTAAAGCTTCAACAAGAACAAGGAAAAATTGCAAGAAAAGCTCGTTCTCGTAAAAAACAAGAAATGGAGAAAGAAATTAAATTTGAATTGAAAAAACAGAAAAGAAAAGAGAAACATAAGGGCAGGTAACTGTCCTTTTTCTCTAATACATGAAGAAAAAATGATAAAAAAATAAGATAGAGAGGATATTTTATGGTCAAAAGTTTATATAAAAAGAATAAGGTGATGGGTGGAATCTTTGGATTAATTATAGGAGATGCTGTTGGAGTTCCTTATGAATTTTATGAAGCAGAAAAATTACCTGAAATAGGGAAAATAGATATGATTCCACCTAAAGAATTTGAAAAATCATATCCTGATGTACCCTATGGAACATATTCAGATGATAGTGCACAATTTTTATGTATATTAGATAGCTATATTCAAAACGATTCTTTTAATATACAAGATATAGCAGATAAGATAAGTAGATGGCTTAATGAAGGATTATGGGCTGTCGACAACATTGTATTTGATGTTGGAAATCAAACATTAAAAGCAATTAGAGAATTTAAAAAAGGAACGTCTCCTTTAAAAAGTGGTTTTATAGTACCAAATGGAAAAGGAAATGGCTCATTGATGAGAGATTTAGGCATAGTCTTACTTCATAAGGGAACAGAAAAGGAATTAATAAAAAATTCTCATGAACAATCAATGATAACTCATGGACATATTTGTAACCAAATATGCTGTGCTTTATATTCATTAATAGCAAGAAATTTATTATTAGGGCATGAATTTGATGATTCATATAATATGGCAGTAAAGAAATTAAAAGAAGTATATAAGTTAAAAAGTGATTATTTAGAAGAACTTGAAGATAATATTATATCTAATAATTTGATAGAATCAGGGACAGGATATGTTGTTGATTGTTTAAAGAGCACTTTTAAGGTTATTAGAGAAAGCAATTCATATGAGGAAACAATAAAAAAATCAATAGCATTAGGAAATGACACAGATACAACAGCAGCAGTTGCTGGAGGACTTGCAGGAATTATATATGGTTATGATAATATTCCTAAAAGATGGATTAAAGAATTAAGAGGAAAAGAAAATATTCTTAATATTATAAATAATATTGAATATATATAAATTTTGCAGAACTTAAAGATGATGATTGAACAAGTTTTAGGTCATTCATCCAATCAAAATATATTTAAATTTTATGAAGAATTAAAAAATAATATTTTAAAATAAAAGTCCAAGATATGAATATATCTTGGCTTTTTTGTGGAGAGATTAATATGAAAAACATTTATATTATAATTTTACAAGAACATTATGACAATAATGTGTCAAAATAAAAATATAATTTAATAAATAATTTAACTTTTACTATTATGGCTTTATTTTTGCATAAAAATAGAAGATTTAAAATTGAAAAATAAGATATTAGATAGTTTTAAATTTAATATAATTTTCCTTTACTTTAAACTTTATTAAATAATATATCTAAATAATATTTACATTTAATAAGTTAAATAAAAAATTAAAAGAAAGACTAAAATAAATTGTAAAAACTTGTAGCATAGTGTATAATAATAATTAAGAAATCGAATACAAAAAAATGTTTTTTAGTTTTATATAAAAAGGTTTATAATATTATATATAATATATTAAAAATTTTTGAAAAAATATTAAAAGTGGGGGAGTTGTATGGGAGAATTTGTTAAAAAAAACTATAAAAATTTTACATATACTAAAGAGGAGTTTGCTGGATTAGGATTTATAGAAAATATATCTCGAAATGGTAAAGAAATACTTAGTTTTAATAACATAGAAGAACTTATAGATTTATTAATCAATCATATTGAAAAAGCAAAAATGATAGAAGTAAATGCAACATACCAATGCGAAAAATGCAAAGCAATAAAAGAAGAAAAATGTATTACGATACGTCATCATAAAGAAATAGAAAAAATAAATATATACTGTAAAAACTGTGGAATCCCTATGAAACTAATAAAAATAACTAATAAATATGAATAAATCATGCCTTTTTTTCTTAATTAAAAAGTGTGAGTTATTACTTTGCGTTGACTTAGAATCTGTCAATGGAAAAAGCAAAGTAATAATTCACTTTTTTTATTATTAGGAAATTATATTAGTTGTTAAACTTTGTATAACTTCTTAAGTTTAATAATAAAGTTTGATAAAAGAAATAAGTTTAGTAATTTCCTTTCCTTTAGTTATAGCAGAATAAATATATTGTTTTGTCCTGACTTGGAGCTAGCAGGGCGGAAGAGCAAAACAATATATTTATTCTGCACTTTTATTTAAGGATTATTTAATATTTATTTTGATATTATTAGTTCATAAAGAAAGGGAGTGCTTTTATGTTTGGGAGAATATTAATAAAAGATTTAAAAAGAAGAAAAGGAATAAATATAATCTTGCTTATATTTATGATTCTTGCAGTTATGTTTGTGGCAAGTAGTGTAAATAATATTTTAGTTGTAAGCAATGCAACAAAATATTGTTTAGAAAAAGGAAATGTACCTGATAAATATATTTCAATTTATGAGAATAATGAAAAAAATACTTTAAGTAATTGGCTTGAGAATAATTCCTTAGTAAAGGATTATTCAAAAAATAAATCTATAACAATTTCTCAAAGCAATATTAATTATTTTAATGGGAAAAGTGGTGAAAAGTATAGCATATTAAATACTATAATGCTTCAAAGCCAATGGAATAAACATATGCTTATATATGATAAAGATAAAAAGCTTTTAAATATAAAAGATGGTGAGCTTGGAATGCAACAAGGGGAAATGGATAGAAATAATCTTAAAGCTGGAGATAAAATAACCTTAAAATTTGGTGATTTATCTAAAGAATTTACAATTACTGATGCAATAATCGACCCTGCATTTGGTGGAGATTTTGTAGGAATGACTAGATATGTTATAAGCGATAAGGATTTTGAGGAAATAGAAAATAGTGGAGTAAATATTAATTATAGTTATTGTGTAGATACAAATAAATTAACTTCCTTTACAAAAGAAATGAATAAGCAAGGATTTAGCATCGTAATTGCTGTTGATAAAGATATGTTTTCTTATTCATATATAATGAATAGTATAATTTCAGCAACATTAATTGCTATAGGAATATGTCTTATAATTATTTCATTTCTTATTTTAAGATTTACAATTGCCTTTACAATTCAAGAAGAATACAAAGAAATAGGTATTATGAAGGCAATAGGAATTAAGAATTTTACAATAAAGAAAATATATCTTGTTAAATATTTTGCTTTAATAAGTGTGGCATCCATAATAGGTCTTATTCTTAGTATACCTACAAGTAATATGATGCTTAATATTGTCAATAAAAATATGATAATGGAAGATGGAAGTTCTAATTTTGCAATAAATATTATTTGCTCAATTTTAGTTATGATTTTAGTTATGTTTCTTTGCTACATATCTACAAGAAAGCTTAATAAATTTTCTGCAATAGAAGCAATTAGAAATGGTGAAACAGGAGAAAGATTTAAGAAAAAATCAAAGATATCACTTAATAAAAACAAAAAGTTAAATATGCCATTATTTATGGCAATAAATGATATAGTGTCAAATTTAAAAAGATATATAGTTCTTATACTTACATTTACAATTGGCTTATTAATAATAATATTCCCTGTTAATACAATTTCAACTTTAAAAAGTGAAGAAATGGCAAAAAACTTTTCGTTTGATACAAAAAGTGATTTCCTTATAAAGTCAGATAGTGTTCAACAGGAATTTGATGACTTACAAACTAAAGAAGTTATTGAAAAAAACATTGAAAAAATAGAAGATTTATTAAAAGAAAAAGGCTACAATGCAAAAATTAATACATTTTCAATTTATTCTATTGGTTTTTATGGTGATGATGAGGATGATATTAATCAAGTTATAACTATGCAACCTATCAATAGTGATGGTTCTTATATAGAAATGATTGATGGAAGTATACCTATTCTTGAAAATGAAATTGCTATGTCTGAAAAACAGATGGAAAAGTTTGGAGTGAATGTTGGGGATAAAATTTATATGAAACTTGGAAATGAAACCAAAGAGATGATAATAGCAGGAAAGTATCAAAATTATATGAATATGGGTTATAGTGCTTTTATTAGCAATACCTTTCCTATAAAAGATTGTATAATGACTGGTTGTTGGTATTATCAAGGAGATATAGTAGATAATATTGATACCACAAATATAATAAAAGAATTAAGTGAAGATTTCCCAGAATATGATTTTTGCAACATAAATGAAGCAATGAATGAGCAATTAGGAAATATAGGAGAACAATTAAATACTGTAAAATATACATTTATAGCATTAATTTGTTTAATAAATGTATTAATAACAATGCTTATGATTAAGATATTTATCATGGGAGAAAAAGGAGAAATAGCAATGCTAAGAAGTATTGGGTTTACTCTAAAATCAATAAGAAAATGGCAGGTATTAAGAATATCAATAATTCTTCTTATAGCAGTAATACTTGCAAGTATATTATCAATATTTGTTAATGATATTGCTCTTAGACCTATATTTGGAATGATGGGGGCAACTCACTTAAAGATACAAATAAATCCATTAGAAATATATCTTATTTATCCACTTTTATTACTTGTGGTAACTAATTTGGCAGCTTATTTAAGCACATCTTCAATTAATAAAATGAATGTTATGGAAATTAATAATATTGAATAAAGGAAGGAATTTTATATGAAAACTTTAAAAGTAAAAAATCTTTGTAAGACATACATAGTTAATAAAAAGCAAAATAATGTACTAAGAAATATAAATTTTGAAATAAAACAAGGAGAAATGGTTGCAATAATGGGACCATCAGGCTCAGGAAAAACTACATTATTATATACAGTAAGTGGCATGGATAATATAACAGCAGGAAATATTGATTTCTTTGGAAAGGAATTTAATAGCTTATCAGATAATGAAATGAGTGATGTAAGATTAAATGAAATGGGTTTTGTATTTCAGCAAATGTATATGATGAAAAACCTTTCTATTTATGATAACATAATATTACCAGCTTATCAGTCAAAAAAAGAAAATAGAAAAGATATTAATGAGTATGCTTTAAAGCTTATGCATAAGCTTGGAATAAGCAAAATAGCAGATAATGATATTAATGAAGTATCAGGAGGACAACTTCAAAGGGCATGTATATGTAGAAGTCTTATAAACAAGCCTAAAATAATTTTTGCAGATGAGCCTACAGGAGCACTTAATAGGCAGTCTTCATCTGAGGTTATGGAAATATTTAATAAGATTAATGAAGAAGGGACAAGCATTATGCTAGTAACTCATGATTTAAAGGTAGCAGCAAAATGTGAACGAATTTTATATATTGAAGATGGAAATATAAAAAATGAAATTCAACTTGGAAAGTTTAGTCAAGATATTAACATAAGAGAACGTGAAAGAAAGCTTAGCAATTGGCTTATGGAGCTTGGATGGTAATTGTTAAAAAAGATGGATATAAAACTTATAAAGCTTGAATTGTAATTGTTAAAAGGAGAAAATATGGTAGATATATTATTAGTAGAAGATAATAAAGAGTTAGCCTCTCTTATGAGTAGATTTCTTGTAAGAGATGGATATAGCATTTATTGTGTAGAATCAGGGGAAAAAGCAATAGATTTTCTAAAAAAAGATGATGCAAAATTAGTAATTCTTGATATTATGCTTCCAGGAATAGATGGCTTTGCAGTTTGCTCATCTATTAGAGAAAAAGGAAATATTCCAATTATCATTCTTAGTGCAAGAACAGATAAAGAAGATAAAATAAATGGATTTACTCTTGGAGCAGATGATTATCTTGAAAAGCCAATAGATATTGATATACTTAGTGCAAAAATATCTGCCTTATTTAAGCGTTTATATGATATTAAAGAAAATACTTCAATTATTAAATCAGGACAGATTGAAATTAATCAAGATACTATGGAAGTAAGTTTTAAAGGGAAAAAGCTTAATCTTACAATTAAGGAATATGATTTATTACTTCTTCTTATAGAAAACAAAGGAAAAACCCTTAATAAAAATTATATTTTTAATACAATTTGGGGAGAAAAAAGTGAAAGTGAAAATCAAACCCTTACTGTTCATATAAAAATGCTTAGAGATAAAATAGAAGAGGATTCAAAAAATCCTGTAAAAATAAAGACTGTATGGGGTGTAGGTTATAGATATGAAGAATGCTAATGACATTAAATGTGACAAATTAAAGTATCTAGGAATCTTAAGAAAATTAATTAAATTATATTGTGTGGGATAATATATGAAAAAATTCAAATTACTTATAATGTTTATAGTCTTTTTATATTTATTGTTAATTATAGGTGGAAACTTAAAAATTAATAGTGTATATGAGATACAATCTGGTAATTATAGGGTGGAAATTAATAGATTATATAAAAAATATGTAGAAAATAACTTAATGGACATAAGCAACTGTGAATATATAAAAGGAATGGAATTCTTAGATTATAAAAATAAAGATAAGAATGAAATAGAAAACTTTTATAAATATAAAAATGGAATGCATTCAGAAGTAGTACCAGTATATAAAGATAATGATATTTTAGGATATTTAAAATTTGAATATGTTATTAATATTGATAACAAGAATGTATTAACAACATATAATGCTGGAATAACATTTCTTTTTATGGCTATTATAATAGTTTTAATATACATTGAAAGAAAGATTTTAAAACCATTTAACACACTAAGTGAAATGCCTTATGAACTATCAAGGGGAAATTTAAATGATGAAATAGAGGAGAATAAAAATCGTTATTTTGGTAAGTTTATATGGGGTCTTGGTATGCTTAAGGATAATTTAGAAAGCCATAAAAAAAGAGAACTTAAACTAGCTAAGGAAAAGAAAATGATAATACTTTCTATTTCTCATGATATAAAAACACCACTTAATGCAATTAATTTATATGCAAAAGCTCTTGAAAAGGATATGTATGATGATGAAACTGAAAAAAAGAATGCAGCAATAAAAATACAAGAAAAAAGCAAAGAAATAGATAATTTTGTAAAAGAAATAGTTAAATCCTCCACTGAAGATATAATATCAATTGAAGTAGAAAACTCAGAATATTATTTAAAGGACCTTGCAAATAAAATAAATAGAGGATATAAAGAAAAATGTGAACTTAATAAAATACAATTTAATATTGGAGAATATGAAAATTATCTCCTTAAAGGAGATATAGACAGAATGTATGAAGCCATAGGAAATCTTATTGAAAATGCCTTTAAATATGGTGATGGCAAAAAAATAGATATAAAATTTTCAGAAGAGGATTCCTATGAACTTATTTCTGTTATTAATTCAGGAAATCCAGTTTCAGAAAATGAAATGCCACATTTATTTGATAGTTTTTTTAGAGGGAAAAATGCCGAAGGAAAAGAAGGCAATGGTCTTGGATTATATATATGTAAAGAAATAATGAGAAAAATGAATGGTGATATATTTGCAAATTATAAAAAAGATGGACTGGAATTTGTCTTGGTATGCAAAATTAGTTAATAAAAAAATATTTCTAAAGAAAATTATCCTTATGTTATAATTAATATATATTAGTACATAAAAATATAAGAAAGGAGGAAAATATTATGAAGTGGGAGGAAGTTAGAAGAATATATCCTAACAAATTTGTTAAAGTTCAGATTTTAAAATCTCATTTAGAAGGAAATAATAAAATTGTAGATGATATGGCAGTAATAAGGGTTATAGACAATAATAAAGAGGCAACAAATGAACTTATAAATTGTAAAGATGATACTATTGTATATCATACA
>JALFQD010000309.1 GCA_022785265.1 Clostridium sp.
TTTTCCGTCGACAAGCTCCAAGTCAACGCAAAATAACAAGTAAAACTTTCTAACTGAATGAAAGGAAATTCTTAAACTTGTTTCTTTTATTAAGCTTTATTATTAACTTAGCAAGTTATCCACAGTTTTCAAAATATATAATTTCCTGATAGTATAAAAAAATCAAAAATAACTAACATAATTTACTCGTTTAATAAATTATATAATTTTTTATAAAAAATAAAAACCCGTAAGCGTCCGCTTACGAGTTTCATGGCAGGGGCACTAGGACTCGAACCCAGAACCAATGGTTTTGGAGACCACTACTCTACCAATTGAGCCATACCCCTTCGACAAGGTTTATTATATAATATAAAAAAATAAATTGCAACAACTTTTTTTATTTTTTTTATAATAGTATTTTCTTATTTAAATTAACTATTTTTATTTTTATATCATTTTGATAAAATATAATAAGATAAAATTTAGAAAGGAGTTTATATATGGATTTTATTGTAAATAATATAGAAGAAACAACTTCTTTAGGATATAAACTTGGAATGCTATTAAACCCAGGAGATGTAATATGTTTAACTGGCGAACTTGGAACTGGTAAAACTCATATTACAAAGGGAATTGCAAAGGGACTTGGAATAAATGATACTATAACAAGCCCAACATTTACTATTGTTAATGAATATGATTCTGGAAGGCTAAAATTAAACCATTTTGATGTATATAGAGTTTCTGATTCTGATGAAGTATATGCAATTGGTTTTGATGACTATATATTTTCAGATGCTGTATCAATCATAGAATGGGCTAATTATATTGAAGATATCTTACCACCTTCTTATCTTCATATTAACATATCAAAGGATTTATCAAAAGGTGAAAATTACAGAAAAATATCTATTGTTCCTTATGGGGAAAAATATGAATATATAAAGGAGTTAGAAAAATGATTGTTTTAAGTATAGATTCATCCTCTAAAGTTGCTACTGTTGCTATCTTAAAGGATGATGTACTATTAGGTGAATATATTCTTAATGATAAAAGAGAACATTCAGTTATACTTGTTCCTCTTATTGAAAATCTTCTTAAAGAATGTAATCTTACAATAGATGATATTGATGGTTATGTTGTATCTAAAGGTCCTGGTTCCTTTACTGGTCTTAGGATAGGTATGGCCACTATTAAAGGAATGAGCTTTGGAAACAATAAACCTTATATAAGTATATCATCTCTTGATGCATTAGCTTATAATCTTATATCCTTTAATGGAATTATATGTCCTATTATGGATGCTTTAAGAGAAAATGTATATACTGCATTATATAGAAATAACAATGATAATCTAGAAAAGATTATGGATTATACTGCAATGGATATTGATAAACTTGTTGATTTGCTTAAAAATAAAAATGAAGATGTAATCTTTGTTGGAGATGGAGTTTATAAGCATAAACAATATATATGTGATAACTTTTCAAAAGCTCATTTTGCACCTACTCACTTAAATATAATAAGAGCATCATCTTTAGGAGAATTAGGATTAAAATTATTAAAAGATGGAATTTGTGATGACTCTAATTCATCACCTATTTACCTAAAAAAACCTCAAGCTGAAAGAGAATTAGAAAGAAGGTTGAATGCTAATCATGAATCTTAGTATCCAACTTATGAAAGAAAAAGATGTTGATGAAGTTTTACATATAAGCAACTTAAGTTTGAAAGAATCTTGGAGCAGAGAGTCTTTATTAAAAGAAGTTACAAATCCACTTGCAAAATACTTTTTAATTAAAGATGATAAAAATATATTAGGCTTTGCTGGAGTTTGGATTATTTTTGATGAAGGACATATCACTAATGTAGCTATACATCCAGAATATAGAGGGAAAGGATTAGGTGAATATTTAATGAATTCATTAATTGAAGGTTGTAAATCTCAAAAATGCAATTCAATTACACTAGAAGTTAGAGAATCAAATCTTCCTGCTCTAAAGCTATATGAAAAACTTGGTTTTAAAGTTGCTGGAAAGCGAAAAAGATATTATTCTGATAATGGGGAAGATGCTATAATTATGTGGCTTTTTTTCTAATTTTTTCTTTTTATTGCTATTTATTTATGTTTATTTTAATATTGTTTAAAATAAATTTGATTTTTTTATAAAAAAGCTTTGTTTTTTTAATTTATTATGATATAATTAAAAAGAAGTAAGAAGAACCTCTTAAATATGTTTTTAATTATAGGTAACCCCCTATAATGATAAAATAAAAGATAATCGCTTTTTATAAGCGATTATTTTTATTTTATAAAAAAATATCTTCATTAATTGTTTTATCTTAACTTAATTTAATACAAATATAGAAATAAATTTTTTATTATAAAACTTAACAAAGAAGATAAACAAACATAGTTGTTAGTATTTATAGTAGTTTAAATGCTATGCTACAGAACGTTGCTATAATGAAAAAGAGCGTTTCTTGTGACACATTTCTTTCAACACTATACTATAAACAACAGCAGAAAAGCTGACTATATACTTGGAGGTATAAATATTATGGAAACGAATAATAAAGAAGTCAAACTGACATTAGGAGAAAAACTAAAATCTGCAAGAAAAAGTGTAGGCTTGACACAGAACAATTAAGCGAAAAGCTCATGGTGTCAAGACAAGCTATCACTAAATAGGAAGGCGATAAAGGAATGCCTGATATTGAAAATTTGAAAGCTCTTTCACAATTATTAAATGTTAGTATCGACTATTTGTTAGATAATGATAGTAAAGTGATTAGCGAATTGGTTATACGTGAAGCATATAGCTTATCCAATTATGGAAAAGGTAACAAGAAAACAAAAAAAGACCGTGTAATTCAAGAGAAATTCCCTAATGCAGAAATCTACACTTTATATGGAATGATAAAACCGACAAAAGCTGAAAAGATTATTGACAATGCATTAGGTTTCTTGAGTGATACACCTTTTGGAATTCCTGAATTCATTAATAGTGTAAAAAATTTGGATAAAGAATTTTATATGGTTAATAAAGATGATAAACAATTTTTTTGTCATCATAACAAAAGTATCAAAAAAAATAAATTATTAAAATTTAAATATAGGGGCTATGAATTTGTGAATATCTCACAATTCATTGGCTCTTTTTTGTATATAATATTTTAAAATTTTAATTAATAATTCTTCTTGCTCTTCCAATGTTACTCCAAGGCACACTTACTATTCTTACATTAGAATTACTATTAGGTGCTTCTATCCACATATCATTACCTACATACATACCAACATGTCCTAAATCAGAGTAAAATAATAAATCTCCAGGTTTTACATTATATATAGACACTTCTATGCCATTAAATATTTGATCATAAGTAGACCTTCCTATATATATACCAGCTTGTCTGTATCCCCATTGCATAAGACCTGAACAGTCAAATGCCCTATATCCTTGATCAGCATATTGTAATGCTCTGTTATATCTTCCTGATGCTGCTTGTGATGGATAAACTGACATCATTGTTTTTATAAAACTAGTTGTTATTAGTTCTCCTGCTCCTCCCCAAACATATGGACTTCCAACTTGCTGTTTCATTGCATTATATACAACATCATATGTTGAAGATGTCACATTTGAATTTTCAGAACTTCCATTATTATTTGGTGCACTTGGAACATTTGAATCATTTCCAACATTAGAATTATTTGAATTGTTTCCAGCATTTGAATTACTTCCTGAACTAGAATTATTTGATTCTTCTGTTACCTTCACATAGTCTTTACTTACATATGCTGTAGAACTTCCATGTTTAATTTTATACCAATTTCCACTTTCCCCTACTATTGTTACATTTGAACCATTATATAATAAACCTATTATTTTACTGTTTAGGCTTGCTCCATTTCTTACATTTAAGCCACTGTTTACAACTACCTTTCCACTTTTATTAATGCTTGTTTCTTCTGATGAATTATTTACATTATTCTCTGCATTTGAATTATTTGCATTATTTGAATTATTTGCATTATTCCCAGCATTGGAATCATTTCCAGAACTAGAATTACTTGATTCTCCTGAAACCTTCACATAGTCTTTACTTACATACGCTGTGGAACTTCCATATTTAATTTTATACCAATCTCCACTTTCTCCTACTATTGTTACATTCGAACCATTATATAGTGAACCTATTATTTTACTGTTTAAGCTTGCTCCATTTCTTACATTTAAGCTACTGTTTACAACTACCTTTCCACTTTTATTAATGCTTGTTTCTTCTGATGAATTGCTTGCATTACTTCCAGCATTTGAGTTCCTTGCATTGTTTCCAGTATTTGAATTGTTTCCTGAACTAGAATTATTTGATTCTCCTGTTATTTTCACATAGTCTTTACTTACATACGCTGTGGAACTTCCATGTTTAATTTTATACCAATTTCCGCTTTCTCCTACTATTGTTACATTCGAACCATTATATAATAAACCTATTATTTTACTGTTTAAGCTTGCTCCATTTCTTACATTTAAGCTACTGTTTACAACTACCTTTCCACTTTTATTAATGCTTGTTTCTTCTGATGAATTGCTTGCATTACTTTCAACATTTGAATTATTTGCATTACTTTCAACATTTGAATTATTTGCATTACTTTCAACATTTGAATTACTTGCATTGTTTCCAGTATTTGAATTGCTTCCTGAACTAGAATTATTTGATTCTTCTGTCACCTTCACATAGTCTTTACTTATATAAGCAGTTTTTCCGTTGTAACTTATATTATACCAATTACCCTTTTCCCCTAATATATTTACATTACATCCATTTGTTAAAAAACCTAATATTTGAGAATTTATATCTGCCTCACTTCTTACTCTTAATACAGAGTTTACATTCACTACCACACCCTTTTGAGATGAAGAATTTTCATTGCTAGATACATTGTTTGTTAGATTTTCTTCAAAAATATTTACATAACTTTTGCTTACATAACCTTTCTTTCCTTTATAATTTATCTCATACCAACTTTCATTTTCTCCTGTTATTAATATTTCTTCACCATTTAGTAATGCTCCTATTACTTCACTATTTAAGTTAGGACTTTTCCTAACTCTAAGATTAGAATTAACATTAACAACATTTCCTTTTAGCTGATTTTCGGCTGCTTTAGTTTCTAAATTTTGTATAAATGTAACACCTACTATTGTAGATGTTGCTATTATTAATCTCAAAATCTTCTTAGCCTGCACATACCTCACTCCAATTTATAATTTTTTATTTTTTTTTAATTATACTTGTTTTTGAGGTAAATTAAAATATGTTTCTATATTTTTCTTCTATTTTTTAAAATAAAAATAGAATTATTCTCTATTTGTCAATAATTTAGTTAATTAAATAAAAAAGTGTGAAGTTATTATTTTGCTTTTTCATAGAAAAACTTCAATTAATTCAAAATAATAATTCACACTTTCTAATTATGCTAATTCTTTTTTATTAAAGGTATTTTCACTTTTAAATAACGAAATTGATAATTTTTTATATAAAATAAATGTTAGAATGGATACTATTAAAGCCTTAACTCCATTAAATGGTAGCAAACCATATAACACATATTCTTTTATATTAATTGTAATACCATATGCAGGTATCAATAAGTATAAATTTGCTATAATTCCTCCAAGTTCCATAACTAAGGCACCAACTAGCATACCTATAATTGCACTGCTTTTGCTTTTTTTTCTATGATAAATTACTGCTGCAGGTACTACTAAAGATACACCTATTATGAAATTTGCTAACTCTCCAACAAAACCTGTATGAGTTCCTTTTATCATTATGTATAAAACTATTTTTAACCCTTCTATGATAATTCCTGATATAGGACCAAAGGCAAAAGCTCCTATCAATACTGGAACTTCACTTAAATCAATTTTTAACCATGGAAAGGTTGGTATTAACGGAAAGTCAAAAAACATTAATATAAATGCCATTGCACCTAATAATGAAATTTTTATTCCTTTGCTTAGATTTTGACTTGAATTATTCATTATTTAATTCCCCCTTAATTTATCTTTTCAGGGTAATTATCATTAGAAAAAAGCCCTGACCAAAAAGTCAGGGCATACTTATTCTCCTAATAATATCTTCTTCCATCCAGACTATACTGTCGGCTTCGGAAATTAACCGAATCATGCTAAAAACTAGCTCGCGGGCTTTACCGCCGGTGGGGATTTTCACCCCGCCCTGAAGACTTTATTTAATTCTCATATATTATAATACTTTTTATTTTTTAGTTTTGCAACTAATTTTTCAAATTTATGCTTGAACTTTTGTAGCTTCTTCTTTTCCAAATAATTTTTTAAATGAAGATAATGCTACTAAAACTCCAAGAACCATTAATAATATTGCAAAAATAAGTTGTAATCCATCTGTAAGGAATACAAATCCTCCAGTTACAAATACCTTTTTCAAAATTGTAATTGTTGCTTGTACTAATGAAGTTAATGTTACTACTAACATAATTCCCATTGGTGCCCAAAGCATAAATCCCTTACGTCCAGTAACTCTAAGAAATACCGCTAAAGTAATTAATACTAATGCTGAAAGTAATTGATTTGCTGAACCAAACAATGGCCATACACTATTATATCCACCAAAAGCTAAAAGTAATCCTAAAGCTAATGTTATTAAAGTTGCAACATAATCATTAGTCAAAAATTTTACTACAGGAGATAATTTACTCTTATCAGTATCTTCATCTAAAAATAATTCTTGGAATGACATACGTCCAATACGTGCAACTGAGTCTAATGTTGTTAATCCTAATGCTGAAATACACATTGTCATAAAGCATACTGCAACATGTTGTGATATTCCTAATTTTTCCAAGAACCCTGCAACAGAGCTTGCAAATATTGTAAATGGAGTTCCATCTGGAATTTTACCTCCTACTGCTGCTGAACCAACAACTACAAGTGCTATAACTCCAAGTAAAGTTTCTACATTCATTGCTCCATATGAAATAAGTTGCATATCTTTTTCATTTTTAACTTGCTTTGATGAAGTTCCTGAAGAAACTAAACTATGGAATCCTGATACAGCTCCACAAGCAATTGTTATAAATAAAGTTGGGAATAAATTCTTTCCTCCTACATTAAATCCAGTAAAAGCTGGTAAGTTCATTGATGGATTTGCTACAACTATTCCTAAAACTGCACCAACAATCATTCCTATAAGTAAAAATGAGCTTAAATAATCTCTTGGTTGCATAAGAATCCACATAGGTGCTATTGCAGCTACAAAGATATATACAAATATAACTCCAAGCCATACATTTTTACTAAAGTAAAGTGGGAATTTTATTCCTAAAGCAAGCATTGCTATTAGAAGAATAATACCAATACCAAATTGAAGTTTTCCATTTGGTTTTGCATATTTAATATATAATCCAAAAAGTACTGCTACTACAATAAATAACATAGAAATTGAAGCTGCCGCTGCATTTGGTGTGTTTTTACTTCCATCTGCATTGAATCCATTAAATGTACTAGCTACTATATCTGAGAAAGCTGCAATTACAAGTAAAGTAAAAATCCATGCAAAAAGTGAAAATAATTTTTTACCAGCTTTTCCTATGTACTCTTCTATAAGAAATCCCATTGATTTTCCTTCATTTTTTACTGAAGCATACATAGCACCAAAATCGTGTACTGCACCAAAGAAAATTCCTCCAACAAGAAGCCATAATAATACAGGTAACCATCCAAATGCTGCTGCTATTATTGGTCCAGTTACAGGACCTGCTCCTGCTATAGATGAAAATTGATGTGCAAATACAGTTCCTTTTGATGTTGGAATATAATCTTTGCCATCTTCATATTTGTAAGCTGGTGTTTTTGCCTTAGGGTCTATTCCCCATTTATTTGCAAGCCATCTTCCATAAAGTAAATAGGCACCTGCTAATACTACTATTGCGATACCAATCATTAATAAACCGTTCATTTTATAAACGCCCCCA
>JALFQD010000176.1 GCA_022785265.1 Clostridium sp.
ACCACATACATACATTTTTAAATATATAAAATAATTCTCCAAATTCTAAGAAATCTGCTATTTGTACTCTTTGTGATTGAACAAATTCAGGGTAAAATATATTTCCAGCTCTTACAGGTCCAAAAAATGAGATTGTAGAGATAAGAGATGAAACTATAATTGAAAAACATATTATTAATGCTATGGTCGAATGTTTTACTAGTCCTTTTTTACTTGATAATAGCTTTAAATAAGGTAAAGATATACATATTGAGGACAATGAGCCAAGCATAAGGATTATAGCAAGAATTTTATCATAGCTTATTCCATTAGCCATTATTGGAAGAAGATAAGATAGATCTAAATACTTTCCAATTAATATAAATAGTATTACATCTCCAATAAGTGTTGAGAAAACTGTAATTAAAACTAATATTAATATGCTGTTAAAGTTTTTAAAAAGTACATAAGAAGTACATACAAGAAAGAAGGCTAAACAATACCATATAGGTGTTGATAAGAAAAAGTTACTATGTATGGAACTTGATAATACAGAAGCAGATTCTACTGAAATAAAAAATAATCCAAGCCCAAAGATATATAATAGAAATTTTCCAAAGGTATTTAAGCTTAAAAATACTTCTTTTATATCAAGGTTATCTTTACTTATGTTTATAAGATATAAAAAAGCAATTGAAAAAATTAATGATGATATAAGAAATAAAAGCCAAGTATCTCGTCCCCCCATATTTATAAATATTGAAGAATAGCTTTTTATAGCTATTAAACTACTTCCAAGTATGAAAAATGTAAAGTGTTTTGTTGATAGTTTATCCATTGTTTTTTGTTGCCTCCTTGTTATTTATTAATAGTATTAACAAAATTACGAATATTAATTCAAAAATTGAGAATAATAAATTATGGTGATGTTATGAATGTAAATTTAGAGAAAGTAAAGGTGATACTTGAAAATTCATTTGATGTAAAGTATAGAGAAGTAACTACGAATTTTGGAAAATGCACATTAGTGTTTATAGATGATATATGTAGTGCAGTTCAAATAAGTGATTATGTAGTTGAACCTCTTCATTCAATAGGCAATTCTTGCAATTCTATAGAAGAAGTAGTAACAAAATTTTTAGATATAGGTGCAGCAGGAATAGCAAAAGACATTGATGACGGAGTACTTCATGTATTATCAGGAGATTTAATAATACTTTTTGATAACACAGAAAAAATAATATATTGTGAAGTAAAAGGGTTCATTAGAAGGTCTGTTTCTATTCCTATTACAGAAGCTGTTGTAAAGGGTCCTAGAGAAGGATTTACTGAACTTATTGTAGATAATGTATCTTTAATAAGAAGAAAAATAAAAAATTCAGATTTAAAATTTGAAACAGTATATGTAGGAGAGAAAAGCCAGACTAGTGTTTGTATTTCATATTTAAAGGGAATGGCTCCAGAATATTTAATAAACAATGTAAAGGAAACAATAAAAAGTTTAAATTTAAATTTTATATTAGATACAAATTACATAGAAGAAAAATTAAGAGGAAAAAATTCAGTCTTTGATACTGTTGGATATACTGAAAAACCAGATGAAGCAGCAGCAAAGATATTAGAAGGGAGAGTTGCTGTTATAGTTGATGGAACTCCATTTGTGATAACAGTTCCTTATTTTTTCTTAGAAAATTTTCAAGCACCAGATGACTATTATGTAAATAGATATTTTGCAAATTTTACAAGAGTCTTAAGATGGTTTGCATTTTTTATAGCAACTTTTTTGCCAGGATTATATGTAGCTATAGTAAATTATCATTTTGCTCTTATACCTTCAATGTTTTTATTTAGATTAGCAGTTGCAAGAGCTGGAGTACCAATCCCAACAATAATAGAGGTTTTAATTATGGTAGTAGCTTTTCAACTAATAAAGGAAGCAGGTTTAAGACTTCCACAGCCAATTGGTGGGGCAATGAGCATAGTAGCTGCTTTAATCTTAGGAGATGCTGTTGTTGGAGCAGGAATTTCTTCAAGGATAACAATAATTGTGGTTGCAGCAAGCACATTAAGTTATTTCTTGATACCAAAGGTTTATGGAGCCTTATCTGTATGGTCAATAATTATAACTATTGTAAGCTCTGTTTTTGGTCTTCCAGGATTTTTCTTAATAAGCCTTGTATTAATATCAAAGCTTGGGGATTTAGAAACAGGAGGGTATTCATATTTATTTCCTCTAGGAAGTATAGAAACTTATAAATTTAAAGACATAATATTTAGAGGAAAATTAAACAAAATATCAAAAAGGGTAATACAAAAGGGGGGCGAAGATTAGCTTGAAAAGAAAATTTGCTATCATGATATGTTTAGTTATATATTTATTAACTTTAGTATCTTGCTTTAATTACAAAGAAATTAACAAAATGACCTTTGCAACCTCAATAATATTTGATAAGGATGAAAATAACAATGTTATTATATACATAGATTGTGTAAAGCCATATAGAAATGCAGGAGATAGTTCTGATGAAGGAAAGAGAATGATATTTAAAGGAGAAGGAAAAACTTCTTTAGAAGCTATAAGAGATATAAGTGAAATATCAAGCAATAAGCTTAACTTTAGTCAGGTAAGAGCATATATATTTACAGAACAAGTAGCACAAGATGGAATAAAAAAATATATAGATTTAATTAATAATGACCAACAATTTGGTTTTAAACCATATATGTTTGTATATTTTGGAGAGGTTTCAGAACTACTTGAAATAATAGGAGATGATGGTGAATATTTAGGACTATACTTAAATGATTTAGTTCAAAATAATATTGGAAATGGAAAGATAATAAGTGAAAATGTTAATGATTATATAAGCAATTCTTTTAATAAAGATGCTATAAATATAATAACAGCAATTGAAATTAAGGATGATATAGTAGATAAAAAAATTCAATTAAACGGTGGAGCAGTTATAAGAGATAACAAAATGTTAAAGAAAATGGAGCCAACAGAGGTTTTAAGCTATAACCTATTAATGGAGCCTGTAAACGAAGGAACCTTTGAAATTCAAAATCCAAATGAACATGATAAATTTATAACATTAGATATATTAGAAAAAAATCAATCAACTAAAGTAAATATTGAAAATGATATTGTTACTATAAATAAAAATCTAAATATAAGAGTTTCTGTTGGAGAAATTCAAGGAAAACTTATTATTGATAATAAAGTATTAAACACCATAAAAAATGTTCAAGAAGAAAAAATAAAAAATTATTTAGAAAATCTTTTTAATGATTATAAAAAAGAAGGAATAGACTTAATTGGAGTTAATAGGCTCATAGAAGAAAAATATCCACATAAATATTTAGATAATCCTCTTCAAAGCACAAATCTTAATGTTAATGTTAATATAGTAATTGA
>JALFQD010000367.1 GCA_022785265.1 Clostridium sp.
TTCTAATAAATCTTCTACGTATTTTGGAAGCATAAATGCCCCTCTATGTAAATTAGTTGTATAATACCATGTTTTTATTCCTCTTTCTTTCCATCTCTTTTCATCTAAATCATTAAGTGGATGATATTTTTTTGAAGCAAAGCCAAATAGCCAATAACCTGATGGACATGTAGGAATGTGTGCTTGATAAACTCTGCTTATTGGGAAAGAACGATATGCCTTTTTGTGCATTTGTCTGCAAGCTTCTTCATCTTCATCATAAAAAGGACTTCCATGTTGATATACCATAATTCCATCATCTTTAAGTGCTTTATAACAACTTCCATAAAATTCTTTTGTAAATAACCCTTCTGTATGTCCAAATGGGTCTGTGCTATCATTTATTATTAAATCATATTCATTTTTCTTATTACGTAAAAACCTTAACCCATCTTCATAATAAACATTAACACGAGGGTCTTGAAGCCCTATTGCTATTTCAGGAAATATTTTTTGACAGACATCTACAAACATCTTATCGGTTTCAACTACATCAATCTGCTCAATATTATCATAGTAAGTAAGCTCTTTAGCTACTCCTCCATCTCCACCACCAATTATTAATACCTTTTTTACATTAGGATGAACTGCCATTGGTACATGGGTCACCATTTCATCATAAATAAATTCATCCTTTTCTGAAAATACAATTTCTCCATCTAATGTTACAAATTTACCAAATTCTATAGAATCAAAAACATCTATTCTTTGATATTCGCTTCTGCCACTAAATAATTGTTTTTCTACCCTTATTGATATCTTTGCATTATCAGTATGAAGCTCTGAAAACCACATTTCCATTACTTGTTACTCCTTTAAAACATTAATATTATTTACCTTTGGGTCTTCTGTTCCTTGCATTGAACAGCCCTTTTCTTTAGCATACATAATATATTCTGCTATTTCTTGAGTTATCATCTCTCCAGGGGCTAGTATTGGAATTCCTGGTGGATAGCACATAACAAATTCCCCACAAATCTTTCCTGCTGCCTCTTTTATAGGTAGGGATACCTTTTCAGAATAAAAAGCTTTTTGTGGTGTTACTACAACTTCTGGCTGTATATATTCTCCTGAAAGCATTCCTGCTTTATCTTTTTTATATAATCTTTCAATATCAGCAAGTGCACCAACTAGTCTTTCTATGTCTTGAATTCTATCTCCTATAGATATGTATGCTAATATATTACCAAAATCTCCAAATTCAATTTGAATATCGTATTCATCTCTTAAAAGGTCATAAACTTCTATTCCTGCAAGACCATTTCCTAATGTATAAATTGATAATTTAGTAATATCAAAATCAAAAACACTAGTACCATTAATTAATTCTTTTCCATATGCATAATATCCACCTATTTGATTGATTTCATTTCGAGCATATTCTGCCATTTTAGCAACCTTTTCAAAGGATTCTTCCCCTCTAAGTGCTAAATTTCTTCTTGAAATATCAAGGCTTGATAATAATAAATATGAAGCACTTGTAGTTTGTGTTAAATTAATTATCTGTCTTACATAATCAGCATTTACATTTGTATTTGTAAGCAAAATAGAACTTTGAGTAAGGCTTCCTCCTGATTTATGCATAGATATAGCTGCCATATCAGCCCCTGCTTCCATTGCTGATATAGGAAGATTTTTATTAAAATAAAAATGTGTTCCATGAGCCTCATCTGCTAAAACCTTCATCCCATATGAATGAGCAAGCTTTACTATTGATTTTATATCTGAACATATACCATAATATGTTGGATTGTTTACAAAAACTGCTACAGCATCTGTATTGTTTTTTATTGCTTCTTCTACACAACTAAATTCCATTCCTAATGCTATTCCTAATTCTGAATTTATCTTTGGATTTACATAAACTGGGATAGCACCACAAAGAACCATTGCATTAATTACACTTTTATGTACATTTCTTGGCAAGATAATTTTATCTCCTGCTTTACACACAGATAAAATCATATTTTGAACTGCTGATGTAGTTCCTCCAACCATAAGAAACGCATTTTTAGCACCAAAAGCATCTGCTGTAAGCTTTTCTGCTTCACGAATAACAGATATAGGATGACACAAATTATCTAATGGTTTCATAGAATTTACATCTAAGCCAACACATTTTTCTCCAAGTAACTCAACTAATTCTGGATTACCTCGCCCTCTTTTGTGACCTGGTACATCAAATGGGACCACTCTCTTTTTCCTAAATTTTTGTAATGCTTCATAAATTGGGGCTGATTTTTGCTTTTCTCTATCCATAAATTCACTCCTTTGTGTACCAAAAAGGAAATTTCTAAACTTTTTTCTTACTTAAGCTTAAAAGTTATCTATAGTTTAATAACTAACATAATTTCCTTATAATAAAAAAACAGATGATATATATACCATCTGCGTAAATAAACAACATAATTTATTCATAGATAAAAATAATCTAATAAAATTGAAGTATGAATAATATCCCTTAGAGTCTCATAGCAAATATACTGTTACTACTCTTATTGAATGTTTCACAAGATGATATGCATTAAAATACGATTATAAAGTAATCAACTTATAAAATTTGAGCTAGAAGCTCAATCAATAATGTGAGAAATTACTATTTCTCACGCCGGCAACTGACCCCTCTGTCCGTCTGAGCTTTCCTAAATTAATAGTGGTCATATATTCGCATGAAACTATATTATTATTCCATACATAACTTACCATAACATAAATATTAATCCATGTCAATTGTTTGACTATCCATTTTCTAGTATTTTATTTAATTTAGTTCTTCAACTTTACATTCATGTTCTTTAGCTTTAGACTTATAACAAATTGCCACTGCAAGTATTTTTCTTTCTTCATTTTCTTTTATAAATTTCATGGAATACTTTTTTTCTTTTATTTGTTTTAAAGCATT
>JALFQD010000389.1 GCA_022785265.1 Clostridium sp.
TTATATTTTACAAATGATATATTGCTATTTTTCTTTTCTATTATGTCATAAATAAATTCTATTGTTTTTTTCTGAGTCATTAAATCCATTTTCCACACTTCCTTTTTAATTATAAATGCCTTATTTAAATTATATATTACCTTCTAATATATGTAAATTAAATAAATTTAAATTTTCTGAATATATAAACTTATCTTAACAACAAATAAAGAGATATTGATAACAGATTAAAAAATTGTTAATACAATATCTCTTTTTTAAAATTTAATTTTTCTGTAAAACTATATTATTATTATTTTAAAACTGCTCCTGTGCATCCTGAAGTAACACTCTTTGCATATCTAGCTAAATATCCTGTTGTTATTCTTGGTTCTCTTGGTTGCCATTTGCTTCTACGTTCTGCTAAAACTTCATCTGATACAAGAACGTTTATTGTATTCTTAGGAATATCTATTTCAATAATGTCTCCTTCTTCTATTAAAGCAATATTTCCACCTACTGCTGCTTCTGGAGAAACGTGTCCTATAGCTGCTCCTCTTGTAGCACCTGAGAATCTTCCATCAGTAATAAGTGCTACTGAATTTCCTAATCCACTTCCCATAATAGCAGAAGTTGGATTTAACATTTCTCTCATTCCAGGGCCTCCCTTTGGTCCTTCATAACGAATAATTACAACTTCTCCTGGGTTAATTTGTCCTTCATAAATAGCATGTAAAGCATCTTCTTCACAATCAAATACTCTTGCCTTTCCTTTATGGCTCATCATTTCTGGTGCTACTGCTGAACGCTTAACAACACAACCTTCTGGTGCTAAGTTTCCTTTTAATACAGCAATTCCACCTTCTTTACTGTATGGATTATCAATAGTTCTAATAACCTCTGTATCCTTTATTTCATGACCTTCAATGTTTTCTTTTATAGTTTTTCCTGTACAAGTTAAAAGGTCAGTATGAAGAATTCCAAGCTTATCTATTTCATGCATAACTGCTAAAATTCCACCTGCTTCATTTAAATCTTCTATAAAATGTTCTCCTGCTGGTGCTAAATGACAAAGGTTAGGAGTTTTTGCAGAAATATCATTTGCAAGTTCTAGATTTAAATCAAATCCACATTCATGTGCAATTGCTGGAAGGTGAAGCATACTATTTGTACTACATCCTAATGCCATATCTATTGTAAGAGCATTTAAGAAAGCATCTTTAACCATGATATCTCTAGGCTTTATATCCTTCTTTACAAGTTCCATAATTTGCATTCCAGCTTCTTTAGCTAATCTTAATCTTTCTGAATAAACTGCTGGTATTGTACCATTTCCAGGAAGACCCATACCTAAAACTTCTGTTAAACAATTCATGCTGTTTGCTGTAAACATTCCTGAACATGAACCACAAGTTGGACATGCTTTGTTTTCATATTCACATAATTTTTCTTCAGAAATTTTTCCAACTTTAAATTGGCTTACAGCTTCTGATACATTAGAATAACTTAATCTTTCTTTTCCTAATTTACCAGCAAGCATAGCTCCACCACTTACAACGATTGTTGGGATATTTAATCTTGCTGCTGCCATTAATAATCCTGGAACATTCTTATCACAGTTTGGTATCATTACAAGACCATCAAATGGATGAGCAGTTGCCATAGCTTCTGTAGAGTCTGCAATAAGTTCTCTTGTAACTAATGAATACTTCATTCCTTCATGCCCCATTGCAATTCCATCACATACTGCAATTGCTGGAAATACTATTGGAACTCCACCAGCTAAAGCAACCCCTTGCTTTACAGCTTCTTCTATTTTATCAAGGTTCATATGACCTGGAACTATATCATTTTTAGAACTTACAATACCAATTAATGGTTTTTCTATTTCCTTATCAGTAAGTCCTAATGTATGTAATAATGTTCTTTGAGGTGCTGCATTAACACCCTTTTTAATTTTATCACTTCTCATTTTTTACACGCTCCCTAAAATTTACTTGTTAGTTGTATTATAATATATAATTTGTCTGCCGTCAATAGTGTTGTAATACAATCTAGGAAATCCAAAACACCAGGTCCTAAGAAAAAGTTATATTTCATTTGTACTGACTTTAGATGAAAATATACTAGCAATAATGAAATGAGAGGTTATATAACACAAGAAGATTTCACTTTTTATAGGTATTTCTAATATAATCAAAAAATGATTTTTTATTAACAAGCTATAATATGTTTCAATTCATTATAAGTATTTCTAATATTTTTTGGTATAAAAATAGTACCTACTCTATTTAGCAAGTGCTTATATTTATCTGAATACCTCTCTTATACAATTATTTGTTTCACATCTAACTTTGTACGAATTCCCACTTTTTATATATTTCATTGGTTTACCAAAATGAATACATATCTTATCTGTTCTTCCTTTGTTTTTATAATCTTCAAAAACTTCATCAATTAGAAGAAGAGATACTAACTGTATTTCAATTCCTTATAGGTATCTCTAATATGTTTATACAGTAGTTTGTTTTGTCAACTGATATCAAAGTTTCAATTCCTTATAGGTATCTCTAATAT
>JALFQD010000024.1 GCA_022785265.1 Clostridium sp.
TTCCATTAAAATATCCACTTAAAATTTCTGGAATATCACTTTCTTTTCTAGCAGTAGATAACTTGCTTTTTCCAGGTGCTCTCCTTTTCATTTCAACATCAATCATGTCTAAATCTAACTCAAAACCTGATGGAAGTCCATCTATTGTTATTCCTATGGCATTTCCATGAGATTCTCCAAATATAGAGACTTTTATATTATTTCCCCACATTCCACTCATCAAATTTCCCTCCTAATGCTTTAAAATCCTCAAAAAATTGTGGATATGATTTAGATACACATTCCCAGTCCTTTAATATTATAGGTTCTTTGCATCTGCTTGATACAATAGCTAAGGTCATGGCTATTCTATGGTCTTTATGGCTCCATACTTCAACTCCACCTTGAAGTTCACTAACACCATCTATTATTAATCCTTCAGGTTTTTCCTCCACCTTAGCACCTAATTTATTAAGTTCTACTGCAACAGCGTTTAATCTGTCACATTCTTTTATTCTTAATCTTCCAGCATTTATTATTTCAGTTCTTCCCTTGCTTAATGCTGCTACAGCTGATAATACTGGAATAATATCTGGACATTGAGAAGCATCTATAAGTGTGCTTTTTAGTTCTTCAACCTTTCCACTTATTTTTCCATCTTCTTTATTATAAACCATTCCCATTCTTTCTAAAATATCTAAAACCTCTCTATCTCCTTGAAGAGAATCTTCTTTTAAATCTAAAAGCTTAACTTCATCTCCTAAAGCATCTCCACTTAAGAAAAATGCAGCTTGAGAATAATCTCCTTCTACCCTATAGTCTCTACTTATATATTCTTGATTTCCTTTGATTATAAATTCTTTATAATCATTATTTATTATTTCTATTCCAAAATCCTTCATTGCAGATAATGTTAAATCTAAATATCCCTTAGACTCAAGTTCAGTAGTTATAATTATTTTAGAGTCTCCATCTAAAAGAGGAAGAGTAAACATTAATCCAGTTATAAATTGAGAACTTATATTTCCTTTTACTCTAAATTCTCCAGCTTTTAAAAGTCCTGAAGTAACTAAATCTAAAATTCCTTCCTTATAGCTATATTTAATTCCTTGTTCATCAAATATTTCATAATATGTATTTAAAGGTCTTTTCCCTAAATTCCCTCTTCCAATAAATCTTGTTGTTCCTTCAAAAGCTAGAGCTATTGGAACTAAAAATCTTAATGTAGAACCAGATTCATTACAATCTATTAATCTTTCTTCTTCTCTTTTTTTAGAGTTATTAGTACTTTTTATTCCTGTAATAGTTAATACATCTCCATTTTCTTCAATAATTGCTCCTAAAGCTCTCATAGCTTGACTTGTAGCTATTATATCATCAGACATATCAATATTACTTACCTTACTTACTCCATTTCCAAGAGATGCACAAATTACAGCCCTGTGAGCCATACTCTTTGATGGTGGAATTTTAACTTCCCCCTTAAGAGATGTTGGATAAATTTTTAAATCTGCCATTAATTAACCCCCTTAAAAAGTTTATGTAGCATTTTTTTCTTATACTATAATATTCTATCACTTCTAAAATTTTATCTCCATAAAAAAGGCATAATAAATATATTATTTTGCTCTTTTGAAATATTAGCTTCAAATCAAGACAAAACAATATATTTATTATTTTCTAACTAAATTTCTCTTCCTACTGCTTTAGCTATAACCTTTAATTCTTCTACTAATTTTCCATAAACTTCTGGCTTTATTGATTGTTGTCCATCACACCATGCACAAGCTGGATTATTGTGAACTTCTATTATTAATCCATCACATCCAACTGCTACTGCTGCCTTTGCTAATGGGTCTACCATCCACCACTTTCCTGCTGCATGACTTGGGTCTACAACTACTGGTAAATGACTTAATTTCTTTACAGCTGGAATTGCACTTAAATCTAAAGTGTTTCTTGTGTAAGTTTCATATGTTCTTATTCCTCTTTCGCAAAGAATTACATTTTCATTTCCTCCAGCCATTATGTATTCAGCTGACATTAACCATTCTTCAATTGTTGCACATAGTCCTCTCTTTAAAAGAATTGGCTTTGAGGTTTTCCCTAATTCTTTTAATAAATCAAAGTTTTGCATATTTCTTGCTCCAACTTGAATAACATCAACATCTCTTTCAAATACTTCTATATCATATGGAGACATAAGCTCTGTAACTATTGGAAGACCTGTCTTTTCCTTTGCCTTTTTTAACAATTCTAATCCATGATATTTTAATCCTTGGAAAGCATATGGTGAAGTTCTTGGCTTAAAAGCTCCTCCTCTTAAGAAATTAGCTCCTATTTTCTTAACATCTTCAGCTATCCCTACTATTTGTTCTTCTGTTTCTACTGAACAAGGACCTGCTATCATTGCAAGCTTCTTTCCACCTATTTTTTCTCCACATACATCTACTATTGTTGGCTCTGGATGGAATAATTTATTTGCCTTCTTAAAAGGTTCTGCTACATGCATAACTCTTTCTACAATTTCATTTGCTTCAACTTGAGTTTCATCAATTTTACTTGTATCACCTACTAAGCCTAATATGCTAAGTTCTTTTCCTATTACTGGATTTACCTCTACACCTTGCTTTTGAAGATTTTCTGTAAGAATTTCAATTTCCTTTTTGTCTGCATTTGGTTTTAAAATAACTATCATTTTTAACTCCTCCTTAAAATTTTCTATGGTACAAAAAAGAGAGCCCATAATGAGCTCCCTAAATTATCAATTTGCAAATTACCTTTAAATTACATATTGTTATTTATAGAATTAAACACTCATTAGAAAAGAATTATTCTCATTTTTATTGCAGAAAAAATAGCCAGCGCTAAAATAAAAGCCCCAGAATATAAAATAATAAAAGCTATATAATTTTGCTGATAATTCTTTTATAATTCCTTTCATAATACCCTCCATAAATAATTTTTGTATAATTTAAATATATTTTATATGTTTTATATTATATAGTCAATGTTTTTATCATAATTATTATTAACTCTTTTAAAAATAGGCTATTTATTTAACAGATTAATAAATATCTATAAAATCGGAGATATTAATCTTATTATAGATTCTCTTATTCTTAATGAAATGTTTCTTTTATCATATTCTTCTTTAGTCATAACTTTACAATCTTCTATATCTTTAAAAAATTGTGTTTCAAGATTATTTGCAACTCTATCATCATATATAAAGGCATTTACTTCAAAGTTTAAGCAGTAGCTTCTCATATCCATATTGGCTGTACCTACTGTACATACTTTTCCATCTGCTACTATGGTTTTTGCATGTATAAATCCATTTTGATATAAATACACCTTTGCTCCAGCATTTAATAAATCTCCTATATAAGCACTAGCCGCCCATTTCATAAATACATGGTCTGGCTTTCCTGGTATTATAAGCCTTACATCTACTCCTGATAATGCTGAAAGTTTTAATGCTTCAAGCATAGGAGAATCAGGTACAAAATAAGGAGTTTCTAAATATACATATTTTTTTGCATTATTTATCATTTTCATATAAGCATTTTTAATATATTCCTCATTATGGTCAGGACCACTTGTTACAATTTGTATTGCAATATCTCCATCTCTAATTGGCTTTTCAGGATAGAACTTGCTAAAATCATCTATTTCTTCTCCTGAAGCATAACACCAATCAAGTAAAAATCTATCTGTCAAATCATTAACAGCTTCTCCTCTTATTCTTATATGAGTATCTCTCCAAAAACCTATATGCTTATCTTCGCCTATGTACTCATCTCCAACATTAAATCCTCCAGTGTATCCGTATTCTCCATCTATTATAACCATTTTTCTATGATTTCTATAATTTATACGCGTATTAACATGAGGAAGTATTCCTGGAAAAAAGATTTCAAACTTTCCCCCATTTTTAGTGAAATTTTTCAAAGACCTTTTTGTTATCCTATATGAACCCATACTATCTACTAAAAATCTTACTTCTACCCCTTCTGCTGCCTTCTCCTCTAAAATGCTCATTATCTTTTTACCTAGTCTATCTGGTCTTATTATATAATATTGAATGTGTATAAACTTTTTTGCATTTTTTAAGTCCTTAATAAGTTGTTTGAATTTATCAACACCATTATAATAAACATCAACTTCATTATTATAAGTACACTTAGCCCCTGAATGAGTATAATTCATTCTAATAAGGTCTAGATACTGTTCTCCACCAATATGTTCATGCTCTTTATTTGCAAAGTCTTTTGAAAGTTCTCTTCTTTTTATTGTGTCAAATTCCTTTTTTTCTTTAAAAAGCCTTGCTCTACTAAAGTTTTGACCTAAAAGAAGGTAAATAATAAATCCAATCCCTGGAAGGACTATCATAATCATGAGCCAGGCCCAAGTTGTTGAGGGGTCTTTTCGTTCTATAAATATTAATGAAAATGAAAAGAAAATATTAGCTATAACTACTATAAAGCCTATAAGAGTAACTATATGTGACATCTTTTACCTCCTTTTAAATCTTTTAATTAAATAGTCCAAAAAACTTTGATTTTTTCTTTAATTGCTTTTTTGCATCTTCATTATTAGGATTTATTTCTAAGACTTTTGTAAAATCTTTTTCTGCTTTCTTTTTCATCTTTAATATATTATAAGCAAGACCTCTTGCATATAATAATCTTTCGCTTATCTCATTTTCTATTCCTTCAGTATAGCTTTCTATAGCCTTGTCAATTTTTCCAAGCTTTTCATAGCATTGTCCTCTCATATAATAAGCATCTTCATCAGGTTCAATATTTAATAGTTTTTCAAATATTTCTAAAGCATACTCATATTTTTTCATACGATAATTTAATATTCCAATATTATATTCTGCAAATAAGCTCTTAGGATTTATTTCTAATGCTTTTCTAAAATCATTTAAGGCAGCTTCATATTTTTCCATCTCCATATAAACAATTCCTCTTTGATTATAATAAGATGAATTAGGAGTTTTAACACGATTTATAGATTCCTTAGCATAGTTTAAAGCTTCTTTTAATTTTTCTTTTTTAGTATATATCTTTGATAAATTATAATAGCAAGCTGCATAATCTTCATCCTTCTCTAAGGCTATTTTATAATATCTTTCTGATTCTTCATAGTTTTCTCTTATTTGATTTATTCTTGCTATATTAAAATAAAAATATTTATGATTTGGGTCTACTTCTATTCCCTTAAGAAATATCTTTAAAGCTTCATCATAATCTTCCTTATCTAAATAACATACTCCTAAGTTATTATATCCATCTCCAAAGTCTGGGTCTGATTCTATTGCCTTTTTATACTTTTCTATAGCTGTATCAAGTTCATCCATGTCATAATATATTTCACCAAGCTGATTCCATGCATATGTGTAATTTGGAATTATTTTTACTGCTTTATTATAATCTTGTATTGCCTTTTCTTTTTCATCTAAATTTAAATATGTTAATCCTCTATTTGCAAGACAATATGCATAATCTGGGTCACATTCTAAGGCTTTTGTATACCATTTTAATGCCTCTTCATATTCCTTTTTTCCATGATAAACTTCTCCTAATTCATCATATACAAATGGATAGTCCTCATTTATTTCTAAAGCTTTTTTATATTCTTCTATAGCCCTATCTATATCCCCTAAATTTCTATAAGCAATTCCTCTATCTGCGTAATAATATTCATATCCTGATGGGTCTAATTCTATGGATTTATCATAGCATTTTATTGCTTTTTCATATTCTCTTAATTCATTATAAGCTCTTCCAAGCTCATTATATGCCTGAGACTGCTCAGGAGAAATTTCTATTGCTTTTTTAAAGTCCTCTATAGCTTCTTCATATTTATTTTTTAAAGCATAAGCCTTTCCTCTTTTAAAATAAAGATATCCTCCTATATTATCTACTTCAATCCCTTTTGTATACCATTCTATGTCTCTTTCATCTTTCATAATCCTATATGCATCTGCTTTGTACATATAATAATAAGGTTTTTTAGGGTCTTTTTCTATTGCTTT